>DAOSOK010000009.1 GCA_035373905.1 Candidatus Ozemobacteraceae bacterium
CGGCCCCGGTCATTTTCCCGGGGCCGTTTTTACACCACTTCCTGGGACTTTATCTCGGCTGCACGGATTTTTCGATCCGAAAACCGGAACATTTCCCGTTCCCCCCACTCTCGATGATGTCCGGTGGTTCGAGGAGACGGGCGTCATCCTCGCGAAAGAAGCCGGTTTCTGGCGGATCCGTGTTCCCGGCGGAAAGGAACGCAGTTCCCTTGCGTTCAAAGATGTCGGAACGATCAGCGAAAACCGTTGCTGGGTCAAGGCCCTCGACAATCGGTACGGTTTCATCGACCAGGCGGGGAACGTCGTCGTCCCACCAGCCGATGATGAGGCGTACGGGTTCCACCGCGATCGCGCCGCCGTCCGGAAAGGGCAGAAATGGGGCTTCATCAACTCGCGGGGGGAAGAGATCATTCCGCTCGAGTTCGACTCAGTCACCTCGTTCTCCGAGACCGACGAGGAGGCAACCGAGGCCGTACAGAAAGGCGTCAAAGGCCTTCTGGACCGGATGGGAACCTTTCACACGCTCGAAGCGCCCGTCAGTGCCGGTTCGCTCCGCAAAGAGTTCCCCCACCCGAAGATCCTCGGCAGCCTTTCAAACAGGCCCCATAAGAGAATCGGCGACATCTCCCACCACCTTTTCAGCGCACATCAGGCCGGGATATTCTGGCTGCCTTCATAAATCCACGCCGGGTTGCCGATAAGAAACAGTGAACCTGCACCATACAGAAGGTGCAAGCCGTTCTTCCTGTAAGGAGGCGTTCTCATGAAGCGTGCCCAGCGGGGCGAAATTCGATATTTCGCGTTTCTGACGGCGTTCGTCTGCTCGATGTTCTTCACCGGCTGCGGAAGCAGCAGTGACGGCGGGGGGAATCCCGCCGGCCTTCTTCCCCCCGACACGATCCGGGGCGGCGTCGAGGGCTATGTAAGCAGATCCAGTCTTCCGGCGAACATCAAGGCCCGCGTCGGGGCTTCCCTGACGTGTCCGTTTGCCGACACGACGGTCACGCTTTCGACTTTCGACGGGAAAAGCGGCAACGAAGTGATTCTCGGCCAGAGCCAGACGGACGATCGCGGCTACTACCAGATTTCCTATGCCTTCACCGACCACCCCACCCGAAATCTCATCATCCGCGCGATCAAGGGTGCAGAAACGTGCGAAAGCGTTCTGCCGATGCTGAAGCCCGGCATCATCGTGCGCGCGGAGACCTTGACTCCCGGAAGAAGTTTCGAAGCGCAGCTGGTCCACGAACTCCGGAAGCTCGGCAAATCTCAGGATATCAACATCGGGGAACTGACCTCGATGCTGTCCGGGGAATCTCTTTCGCTTCTCGGGCAAGGAATCACGTCGATCGCAAACGCTCTGGCCGCTCGCGATGAAGCCCGGCGTCTGAAGTTTGGAGACCGGTTCGATGCTCTCGTCATGGCCGCGTTCGAGATCGAGCTGGACGTTGCCGAAGCCGTCGAAAACGGCGAAATGAGCTCCGAAGACGGGCGTGGGGTCTTTATCCGCAGACTCGAAGAACGGGCCCGCCTGCTCGGCTTCACGAGCGAAGAACTGAGCGCCCTCGACGATTACGACGATGCGTTCATCTTCCGGCCGCTGAAGAAGATGATCCCCGGCGCAAGCGACGGGGGCGAGATCGAAGACGGAATTGAGACGGCGCGGCTTCGGGAAAACAAGCGCAACTCCCTTTCCCTGATCGCCGATGCCGTCACGATCCTCGTCGGAGAAAAGTCGCGGACCGAGTTTGCCGGGCTCTACCAGCTGATCGAAAAAATGCGCGAGCAGCTCGACGCGGTTTCGAGCCCCGCCGACATCCGCGCCCTGTTTTCCCCGGATTCAACCCGGATGGTGGAACTGTCGAACCTATTGAACAGTGTCCTCAACTCACTCAGGTTCACCCCCGATCTGATCGCTGAGGTATTCACCATGGAACCTCCGAGCCTCATCGAGTCAGCCGCTGCGAACGGGCTGACGAAGATCGCCTCGCCAGGCAGAGCCGAAAGCATGGATCCAGCCGGTCTCGTCCGCCAACAGGATCGCATCATGACCGACCTGACGGAAGCCGTGCGGCACGTCGCCGAAAAGGCGTCGCTGGCGCTTCCCGACGACAAGCTCAAAGCAATCGCCCTTCTGCTCTGGGCCACCTCTCACGACAAGCTCGACATCAAGGTCCAACTACCAGACACCTCGGGAAATACTGCAGAAGGGGAGTCCGCCCCTGGCGATGCGGGGAGAATGAGTTCAGCGGAAAGGGGGGATTGATTCATTCATGACAGCAACCTTCTTCGCCTTTCCGTTGGTGGTGAGGGCGTAAAAACACGGGTTCTTTCGCCCTACGACAAGCTCAGAGCGAAGGGGAGGTATGAAGTCATCAGAATTCAATAGCGCCTGTCAAAGATTCTCTTTCCGGGGCTGCGACGTCACGATCGCGGCCCCGTTCGTTTTTCGTCACATGTTCGTTGGCGGATATCACGTATCGTGGTACAATGCCGGGCAAACGAACCGGAGAATCCCGGCCGACTGAACATGAAAGGTGAGAAGAAGACCCGATGAAACAAGTTGATGTTCTGTTCACCAACGCCCATATCCTGACCATGGATCAGGAGTTCACGCAGTATGAGAAAGGCGCGATCGCGGTCAACGGCGAGACGATCGTCGCGATCGGGCCCGATGGCGATATCAGGCAGGAGTATTCCGGCAAGGAGACGGTCGACTGCGCCGGCAAGGTGCTGATGCCCGGCCTGATCAACGCCCACACGCACGCGCCGATGACGCTTCTGCGAGGTCTGGCCGACGATCTGCGGCTCGACGTCTGGCTGATGGGATACATGATGCCCGTCGAGCGCGAGTTCGTGACGCCGGAGTTCGTGTATCTCGGCACCAAGATCGCCTGCGCCGAGATGATCCGCAGCGGCACGACCTGTTTCGCCGACATGTATTACTTCGAGGACGAGGTTGCCAAGGCGGCAGCCGAGTCCGGAATGCGCGCCGTGTGCGGCGAGTCGGTTCTCAAGTTCCCGGCGCCCGATGCGCCGTCGTATGACGACGCTCTCAGTTACACCCGTACCTTCATCCAGAAATGGAAGGGGCATCCGCTGATCATACCCGCGATCGCGCCCCACGCGCCGTATACCACGACGCCCGAGCTGCTGAAAGCTTGCGCCGCGATCGCGATGGAATACGACGTTCCTCTGCACACGCATCTTTCGGAAACCTCGCAGGAGGTCGAAGGGCTTCGCACGCAGTATGGCATGCCCGGCATCCCCTACTTCCGCAAGCAAAACCTGCTCGACACCAAGACCATCGCCGCCCACTGCGTCTACATCGACGAGGGCGAGATGCGCGAGATGGCGAAACACCGCGTCAGCGCGATTCACAATCCGTCCTCGAACATGAAGCTGGCTTCCGGCGCGGCGCCGACCAAGCGCATGCTCGAGCTCGGCGTCTCGGTCGGTCTCGGCACCGACGGCCCCGCCTCGAATAACGACCTCGACATGTTCGAGGAGATGCGGCTCGCCAGCTTCCTCGCGAAGCTCTCGACGCTCGATCCAACCGCCCTTCCCGCCCGCAGCGTCGTATTGATGGCAACCCGTCTCGGCGCCCGCGCGCTGCACATCGACTCGATCACGGGCTCGCTCATCCCCGGCAAGCGCGCCGATATTATAACCATTGATATTCATCCGCTCCACAACCAGCCGCGGTTCAAGCGCGACGAGACATGCATCTATTCTCAGATTGTCTACGCGACGAAGTCGACGGACGTCACCGACTCGATGGTGAACGGCAAGTGGCTGATGCGCGACCGCAAGGTGCTGACACTCGACGAATCCGGCCTGGTCAAAGACGCTGCCGCGTATGCCGGCCGCATTGATTCGTTCCTCGCCAAACGCGAGCAGTCGGTGCTGTCGAAGCTGGTCGCGATCGGTGGCGCCATGGAGGAGGAGAGCTTCGAGGTCCAGGTCAAGGTGAAGATCGACGAGACCGCCCCGATCGTCGCCAAGCTCGAGAAGGGCGATATCGAGATCGAGCGCAAGCGTCACTACCGCCAGTTCGACACGTATTTCGACTTCGAGGACACGACCCAGGGCCGCCTGCGATACCGCGAAGACGAGTTCGTCGATGAGAAGGGCCAAGTCACCCAGGTCCGTGCACGGCTCACGCTTCTCGGCCAGGACCGCGAGAACAAGTATCCGTCGGCCGTCCTGCTCTCCCGCAGCCGCTATCTTGCCCCGGCAAACAACTCGCTCCGGTTCTACCGCGAGTATTTCCAGCCGAAGGACGAAACCGAGGTCCAGAAGGACCGGCTGCGGTATCTCGTCCACTTCAAGGAGACCGAGTTCTTCATCAATATCGACACCATGAAGAAACCGGCCATCGGCAACTTCATCGAGATCAAGAGCCGCACCTGGAGCCGTCAGGATGCCGAAAGCAAAGCGAAGATCATCGCCGAGCTCCTCGAGTTCCTCGGCGCAAAAGACCGGCCGACCGTCACGACGGATTACATCGATCTGGCCGTGAAAAAGTAAACGTTTCGTTATATAATAACGCGGGCGGTTCCATCAGGAATCGCCCGCGTTCTTTTGTATCACCATCTCTAGCACAGAATCGAAGAGAACAAGATGACGGGGTTCATCATCAGGGCGATCAGGGCGGATCGCGATCCGCCCCTACGCCGTGGAGGCTGATGTCACAGGGATCGCAAGGGGATGTTACGGCTTTGGTTTTTGGAGGGCGGCGTAGGCGCGGAGGCCGTTGGCGAGGGCGGCGAGGATCTCGTCGGGAGACGGGGGGCAGCCGGGGATGCTGATCGCGACGCTGACGACCTCGCGGGCGCCGTCGAACACGGCGTAACTGCCGGCGAAGACGCCGCCCGTGCAGGCGCAGTTTCCGACGGCGATGACGAGTCGCGGCAGGGGGGCGCAGGTATATGTTTCGTAGACGGCTGCGAGAGAGTTACGGCTGACGGGACCGGTCAGCATGAGGACGTCCGCGTGGCGGGGGGAGGCTACGCAGTCGATGCCGAGGCGCTGCATGTCGTAATGGGGGCCGCCAAGGGCGATCAGCTCGTTGTCGCAGGCGTTGCACGAACCGACGTCGAGATGTCTGAAGTGGAGGGAACCGAGCATGGCCCGGAGCGCCTCGGGATCAGCCGGTTCGGGCGGCAGAGGGAAGTCGATTTTTTCGAGGTGGACCGTCATATCATTTTCCCTCCCGCGTTTCGATCGTGCGCCACTCGTCGGCGGCGCCCGTCGTCCAGGTTTCCGCTCCGTGAAGGAAGGCGATGGCGTTCGGGCGACAGGCTTCGATGCAACGGGCACAGCCGATGCAGCGACCCGCCGATATTTCCAGCGTTCGCCCGCTTCCGCCGGACGCCTCTTCCCCGACGATGCGCAGGGCCGATGCCGGGCATGCCTTGACGCAATCGGCGCAGGCGGTGCAGCGCCCCGCCGTCAGAAAAGGTTTTCCGGTCATGTTCATCCGCGCGGAGGGGAGCGTGTCGGGAGTTCCGACGACGCCGCGTTTCGTCAGCGCAATCCAGAGTTGTTTCAGCATATTCGGGCCTCAGCGATCGACATCGGCATAACAGAGTTCGAAACTCTTGTTGATGAGAGGAAAATCGGGAACGATATTTCCTCGAATAGTTGTCGGTATACATGGCCAGAGGCAATACGACGCGGTCCTCACGGCATATCTGTCGACGAGGCCGTTCTGGCCGAACCGAAGGAGAATCATATTCTCGCCGCGGGCCGATTCGGTTGCGCCGATCGCCCATGCGCCCGCCGCCGGCCGGCTGACGGCCTCGAGAACGGGGCCGGCCGGGAGTGATGTCGCGGCGTTCTTCAACAGCTCGACCGACTGGTCGAGTTCGGCGATACGCTGGCGGAAGCGGGCCATGACGTCGCCTTCGAGGCGCGTTGGAATCTTCCAGGTTCCCAACTCCGCGTATCCGTCATACGGATGATCGAGACGGGTATCGGCAGCGACGTTCGAGGCTCGCGCCGCCGGGCCGACGGCGTGGAGAGACAAGGCGTTCTGCGTCGTCAGGTATCCCGTCGTTTCGAGGCGGTCGAGGAAGATGCTGTGGTCGAGAGCAATCTTGACGGGCTTTTTCAGTTCGTTCCAGAGCCCCTCGAACTCTTCGGCGATCCGTTGCACCGCCGCGTCGTCGAAGTTCTGACGCATTCCGCCCGGCACAAGCACGTTCCGGATGAAGCGATGGCCGCACAGGGCCCGGAGCCGGCGCTGCATCTCCTCCTTCACCCGAAGTCCCTGATTGCCGAGGAAGGCGAAGCCGACACCGCCCGGGATGGCCGCGATGTCGTTCACGTGGTTGTAGATGCGCTCGAGCTCGGCGACCACGAGCCGCAGGGCGCGGGCTCTCGCGGGCACCGTGACGCGAGCGGCGCGTTCAACGGCCTGACAGAAGGACAGGGCGTTGCTGACGGAGCAGGTTCCGCACTGGCGCTCAGCGAGAAGCAGGGCCGAGGAGGTGTCGCGGCCTTCGGCCATCTTCTCGATGCCTCGATGGCAGAAGAACAGCTGTGCATCGAGGGCCAGCATCGTGTCGCCGACGGCCTGGAACCGGAAGTGGCCGGGCTCGATGATGCCGGCATGGATCGGCCCGACCGGCACCTCGTACACCCCCTCGCCTTCCACCTGCGTCACCGGGAAGAGGGCCCGCTCGACGGGATAGGCGCGATCGAGCTTCACGTCCTTTCGGAGGGGCGCCAGGTCGCGGGGCCAACCGCCTTTCCAGACGAAGGGGCGCGGATCGGGGTGTCCGAGCGGAATCAGGCCGAACATGTCCCTGATCTCGCGTTCCGGCCAGTTGGCGTTGGCGAAGAGAGCGGTCAGCGTCGGGAACTCAGGCTTGTCGGCGCTCACGGGGGCGCGAAGCACGAGATACCGCTTTTCGCCCGGCACGTGGAGGACCACGACGAGACGGAAGCGGGGCGACTCGGGCAGGAGGTCGAGGGCGGTCATCATCGCGAGCGACGCCGCGTGGTCGCGTCGGGCGGCGGCGGCCACCTCATGCAGCCGGTCGATTTCTATATCGGCAACGATTGTATCAACCGGCGAATCCTTCGCCGGCGACAGGCGCCAAGCTGTCAGGAATTCTTCGAGACGGTTCATAGTCCACCTCCCGGGATGACGGCCGCGACCGCCCGAATCGTTTCGGCGGCCGGGGAGAGCAGCAGCAGGGGCGTCGCGATGACCATGAGGGCGAGGACGGCCATGGAAAGGTCGCGCCAGATCAGGCCGGATTCCCGCTTCGTCACGACGGTTTCGGGAATTGCGGGTTCCGCCTGGTAGCCGCGGCCCTCTCTGTAATGGTGATGGTGATGATGCGGATCGTCACCATACACGACTCGGATCGTGTGGTACAGCAGGCCGGTGAAGGCGATCGCGAGGAGCAGCAGCAGGCTCATCGCCAGCCAGAGGCGACCGGCCCCGATCGCCGCCCAGACGAGCAGCAGTTCGGTCGCGAAGATCGGCCACGGGGGAAGACCGGCGAGACCGGTCATGGCGAGGGTGAAGCCGGTGGCGGCGGCCGGTCGGCGGCGCAGCATGCCGAGCATCCGGTTCATGTCGTGAGAGTGGGCCGTCCGGACCATCTCGCCGGCGGAAAGGAATGCGAGGGATTTGGCGAGCGAATGGGTGACGGTATGGATCAGGGCGGCGAAGATGGACAGCGGGGTTCCGATGCCGATTCCCAGGGAGATCAGGCCGATGTGCTCGATGCTGGAGTAGGCCAGCATGCGCTTGAGATCGTGCTGGACGAGGAGGAACAGGGCCGCGAAAAGAACCGAGACGAAGCCGAACAGCAGCATTCCCGAGCGGACATCGGCGCCGAGGCCGGCGGCGCTCATGACTCCGGCGGTACGTATGATCGCGTAGACGGAGCAGTTGAGGAGGACGGCCGAGAGCAGGGCGCTGGTCGGCGCAGGCGCCTGGGAGTGGGCATCGGGAAGCCACGAATGAAGGGGCGCGAAGCCCGCCTTGGTGCCGAAGCCGACGAGAATGAGCAGGAACGCGAGTTTCAGAAGGGCCGGCGGAAGCTGGGGGGCGAGGAACGCAAGGCCGACCGGATCGAGCGTCGGGACGGCGCCGGAAATCTCGGCGGCGTAGACCAGCAGGATGAGACCAAGCAGCGAGAAGGAGAGACCGACCGTGCAAAGGATGATGTATTTCCAGGCGGCCTCGAGAGCGGCGCGCTGGTGCTCGAAGCCGATCAGCAGGGCCGAGATCATCGTCGTGCATTCGACGCAGACCCAGATCAGGCCGAGATTGCGTGAACTCAGGCCGAGAATCATGGCAAGCAGGAACAACAGGGTCAGGCCGAGGGAAACCGTCAACGGCACCTCCCCCGCCCTTTTCGGAGAACCGGAGGCATCATGCCCGGCATCCGAGGCGGCGGCTGTCCTGAGCTGCCCTGCGACATTCAGTAGAACGGCGCCGCCGACCAGAACGAGAACGCCGAGGAAAAAGCCGCCGAGGCGATCCAGGTAGAAGATGCCCCAGGCGCTCTGCATCCGGCCGTCGACGAGAACCGACCAGACCAGGCTGCCGCCGACGCCCCAGAGGGTGAGACTCGCGAGCATCGCGATCGCGGTCGAGAAGACGACCGGGGCCGGCAGAAAGGCGACGCCGGAGAAGATGGCCAACGCGGTGATGAGTGTCGACAGCATATGCGCCTCCTCAGCCGTGCAGCGTCGACAGCCGGGCCGTGTCGGTCGTGTCGAACTGTTCCTGGATGCGGTAGACGAGAATGCCCATCGCGAGAATGCCGATCAGCACGTCGAGCATGATGCCGAGTTCGATGACCATCGGCAGGCCTTTGGCGAGCTGGAGGGCGGCCAGGGTGAGCGCGTTCTCGATGAAGAGAATACCCATCATCTGGGTCACGGCCTCGCGCCGGGTCATCATCTGAAAGAGTCCGATCAGCACGAGCGCCAGCACTTCCGTCAGAGCCTCGGGCGATGCCCTGAGGCCGTACAGGGCACGCGATGCGACGACGTGCGAAAGCAGGAGCAAGCCCGCGGCGCTGAACAGGTAAAAGGCCACGCCGACCGTGAGACGCGCTTCCGTTCGCGTGCTGATGCGCTTGAGCACGTGGCGGATCCAGGACGGGATCAAGATGGCCTTCACGAGAAGCGTCGCGTAGGCGATCATCTCGAGATGCCCGTTTCCCGTCATGCGTCCGGCCGTCCAGGTCGCGATCGCGAGTGCGAGGGACTGGATCCGGTAGCAAGCGAGAATATTCCAGAACCGGCGAAACAAGACCGTGAGGAATCCCGAGACGAGGATGATCGTGCCCATCCAGGTGACCACGTTATTATAACATTGCATATTATATTTCCTCAGCTTCCGGTCGCCACGAAGAGAAGCGCCGTGATCGACAGGACCAGGGACAGCCCCATCAGGTCCATCATCTGGAACAGCCGAAGCTTGGCGAGCAGCGTTTCGGTAAGCGCCAGCGCGATTGCGGCCATGGCGAGCTTGGCGAGGAGCCAGCCCACGGCAACGAGGCCGGCCGCGGCATCGATGGCGAAGACAAGGCCGAACGGGGCAAAGACGTTCATCAGCAGCAGCACGAGCGTCACCTGTTTGATCCAGTAGGTCAGGTGAATCAGGGCGAGCTGGGGCCCGGAATATTCAAGCACCATGCCCTCGTGGATCATCGTCAATTCCAGGTGGGTGTCGGGGTTGTCGACCGGGATGCGGCCGAGCTCGGCGACGACGACGACAAAGAACGCAACGCCCGCGAGAAGGCCGGCGGGGGTGAAGATCGGCACGGCGTCGGAGCCCCCGATGAGGTTCTGGAGGTTCAGCGACCGCGCAGGCAGAGCGAGAGTCAGGAGCGCCAGGAGCAGGGCCGGTTCGGCGAGGGCGGAGACGGCCATCTCGCGAGAACTGGACATGCCGCCGAACGAGCCGGAGGCGTCGAGGCCGGCGAGCGCCATCATGAACCTCGGGATGGCGAGCAGGTAGACGAAGAGGAGCAGATCGGACATGTAATTCCACGGCGTCGGGTCGATCCAGGGCACCATGAGCGAGGCGGTCAGCACGGCCGCGAAGGCGACGATGGGGGCGATTCCGAACACCCACGAGGTTTCCCGGCTGATGACGCGTCGTTTTGCAAGCAGTTTTTTCACGTCGCGGAAGGGCTGGAACACGCCCGGGCCCTGGCGGCCCTGGATCGTTCCCTTCAGTCGCTTGATCATTCCCTGGAGGATCGGGGCCAGGAGCAGAAGCCCCGTCAGTTTCACGAACAGGAGCACGAGCGTGTTCATCGGATGCCTCCCATGATCAGCAGGCCGACGATGACGGCGAACAACAGGGCCAGGTAGGCGTTCAGCGAGCCGGCCTGGAGTTTCTGGACGCCGTGCGACAAGGCCAGGATGCCGCGGAGGAGCGGCTTATAGAGATAATCGACGAAGAGGTGCACCGTCTCGAGCCTGTAGGTCATGCGCGAGGGCAGCAACGGCGCGAGCGGGCCGTGATCGCGCAGGTCGCGCCGGAGCTGGAGCAGCCAGGCGAAATTCACCTTTACGGGCTCGGCGAAGGCGGACGCCGTGTAAGCCATCCGGGGCGTGAGGGGGGTGCCGCAATTCCAGGTCTCGACGACCGCGGCGGCCGGGGCGCGACCACGCCGTCCGAGGATCCACCAGGCCATCAGTATACCGGCGGCGAGGCAGGAGAGCACCAGCAGCGGCTGGACGCCCTCATCAGGCCGGCCCGGCCAGGACAGGGCATACGGTCCGTATGGGAGCCCGCGCGAGGCCTCGAACATCGTGGTCAGCGGTTTGATGACGATTTCGGGGAAGACGCCGAAGACGACGCAGGCGACGGCGGGAAGCATCATCCCGGCGATCATACGTTTCATTCCGGGAGCAGCCTGGTGTCCGGCGGCATGGGAGCGGGGTTTTCCGAGGAAGATCGTGCCGAAGGCCTTCACGAAACAGCCGGCGGCGAGAGCGCCGGCGAGGGCGAGCCCGGCCGCCATCAGGGGCAGGACGATCTTGCTCGCAAGGCCGGGCAGTGCAAATCCGCTGAGAACGCTGCGGTAGACGAGCCATTCCCCGGCGAAGCCGTTCAGCGGCGGCAGACAGGAGATCGCCAGGGCACCGACGAAGAACAGCATCGAGGCGGCCGGAATCGTGCGGGCCATTCCACCCAGTTCGTCCATGTTGCCGTCGTGCGACGTCGCCTGGACGGCGCCGGCGGACATGAACAGCAGTCCTTTGAAAAATGCATGGTTGAAGGCATGGAAGAGGCCCGCGGAGAACGCCAGCGCCGCATCCGCCTCGTGGCCCCAGGTTCTCAGGAGAATCCCCATGCCGAGGGCAAGCAGGACGATGCCGACATTTTCGATGCTCGAATAGGCGAGCAGCGTTTTGAGATGGTGCTCGTTGCAGGCGTAGAGCACGCCCAGCAGCATCGACACGAAGCCGATTCCCAGAAGCACCCAGCCCAGTTCGGCGTGCAGAACGACGCCGGAACCGGTCAGAAAACGAAACAGGCCGTAGATACCGGTTTTCACCATCACGCCCGACATGAGGGCCGACACGTGGGAAGGCGCCTGCGGATGCGCGCGGGGAAGCCAGACGTGGAAGGGCATCATGCCGGCTTTCGTGCCGAAGCCGATCAGCAAACAGGCAATGACGACGATGCGCTCCCAGCCGCCGAAACCGGCGAGACCGGAGACCCAGTCCGTGATGGCCCACCCGGAGCCGCTTCTGGCACAGGGCCAAAGCAGGGCGAGCGTGAGGAAAGCGGTTCCGACGTGCGTCATCGCGAGGTAGATGAAGCCGGTCCGTCTGCGGCTCTCGGTGAGCGAGTCGAGCATGACGAGGCCGAACGAGCTGAGCGCCATCAGTTCCCAGAAGAAAAGGAAGGTGGGAATCGTCCCGGCAACGAAGACGCCCGCCATCGAGCCGAGAAAGAGCGCCTGGCAGATCGGCATCCAGTGAAAGTTCCAGCGTTTCTCGAGATGCTCGAGGTAGCCTTCGGAAAATATCGAGGCCGCCACCCCAACCCCGCCGAGCATCGTGAGAAACAGGCCGGAAAGCCTGTCGAGCACGAACGTGCTCGGCCCGAGAACGGCCGGGATATCCCAGGCAAACCGCCATTCGGCGCCGGCCAGTCCGGTGACGCCCAGCGCCAGAATGAAGGCCGAGCCTGTCGCTGCCATACGGCATCCGAAGCGCCGCCAGCCTACCGCCGTGTCATGACCGAACGCGCCGGTCACAAAACTGATGAAAAAGAACAACCACCCAAGAGCAAGCAATGTCATCGCTACAATTCGCCCTTTACTGGCCGACGGCTGTCAGTCCGTCTGTAAATGCGGGATGTTATACGCCCTTCGGGCGTGGACGTCAAGCATTCGCATTCCGAATTTCACGACATACGGCACGGGCCCATGCCAGGCCGCCACCCCGAGCGAAACAACGAGGATAATAATATTGATATATATATCTTACGCCACGTTGCCCGGAGAACCCCTCATCGCATAGTATGAACCCGAGAGGCTCCATGGTGACAAACAGAACAACGCCCCATTCCCATTCCGGCTGGCTGGCCGCCCTGCTTCCGCTTCTCGTCGGCATCATCCCGCTGGTCATCCTCCATGCCGAGGCGGGCGGCCTGACCTCCCTGGCTCGTGAAAACGCCGTGCAGAAATGGCTCGGCACGGTCCGCCCTCTCGCGGAGCGTTACCGGGAGCGAGCCACCCCCGAATTCTGGCTGGAAGAGAGTCTCCGACAGGTGACAGCTCATCTGCACCGCGCCCCGCCATCGGCATCCGTCGCGCGGGTCCTCTCGTCATCCGTTTCATCCCTCCAGCAACGGGGCTTTCCGGGCCTTCAGGCCTGGGCCGCCGAGAAAGATCCGGCGAATCCTTCCGGTCCGTTCGCGCTTCTCGAGGGAGCGAACCTGAGGAGCGATTTCCGCGTTTTCTTTCGCGGCCTCCTCAGGGAACTGGCGCACGAAGCCGACGGAACAGTGCGGGCAGGCGACGAATCCTGGACGTCGCGATTGAAAGCGACGTTCGGGGACGGCGTTCCAACCGAGCTGTTCACGGGCGCATGGCGCGGGCGGGCCTTCTTCATCACCTTCCGGCACAGGTTCGGCCTCGCCGCCTGGGACGTTCTGCGTGGTCCCACCGGGGCAACGACCGGCGCGGTGTTCCTGTTCTGGCCTCTCGACCTGGACTTCGCCCGGCGGGGCGTCGAGTTGGCCATCCGACGCTGGAAAACGATCTCGCCTTCGCCCGCGTTCCTCCCAGCCGCCATCGACCTTCCCGCACCAGGCACCCGGCACAGGCGCCGCATCCTCCTTCCCTCGCTTCTTGCCGACGACCTTCATGCGCGTCAGGGACTGCGAAGCCTCGGTCGCCGCCTGAAGGCGACGCCTATTCCGGCAGCAACCTTCGAAACCCTTCAGACGCCAAAAATCGGCGGAATAGATCTCAAGGCTCTCGACACACCGGTCACCGACGGCCCGGTCTGGCTGTATCCCCTCCCCCTGCCCCCCCTTTCCGGACACGCGGGAATCATCGTCTCTCCAGCTCCCGGAATCCCTCTTCCAGCCGTCGCCCTTATCCGGAATCTCGGCGCAGCCGTTCTCACGGCGGCGTTCCTCTTGCTTGCGGCAATGATCGCCACCGGCCGCTCCCTCCCATCGCTCTCCGTCCGTTCCACTCTCCTTCTCTGGCTCCTCATGCTGGCTGCGATTCCGGCCGCCCTTCTCCTCGCAGCGCAGGAGCGTCTCGCCGCCGATCGGGCATCGAACAGGCGCACCGAACTCCGTTCGACCCTGTATCGTCATCTCGAGCGCATCGATTCCGGCAGTTCCTCCATCACCCAGGGCTTCCTCCAGACCTGCCGCGATATTCTCAAATCCCCCTCCCTCGGCGCCGAACTCGACAAAGCGGTCGACAACGTCGAAGCCGGAGACAGGTTGCTTCACACACTTGCGTCTCGCTGCGCTTCTTCCGGAATGGAACTGACAGGAATTTTCATATTCGGACACGGCGGGTTCAAACTCACCCGGGTATCTCCTTCCGTCAATCCCGACACGGCCGAGCGCCTCGCGTGGTATCACGAGTTTCTGGCCGCTGAAACCCTCGCGAGAATTGCGCCTCAGGTTGCCCGGGAAAGCGCGGCGGCCTCGAAGAAGCGCAAATCCTCCGCCGCGGAGCTGGGCAATCTCGATATCCTCTCCAAAAACGACAACTTTCTCGGGCCGGCGGACACAGCCTACGGGTACCGACTCGGCAACAGGCACACCCTGCGGTATTACGACTTCGTCTTTCACCGCGGGGGCGCGCGCTACATGATCTTCATCATGTGGGCCCAAGATCGCGTCTACCGCACGTATCTGTCTGAGTCGCTCGCACGCCTCCATCGGGAAAATCCTGATCTCGGCGTCTGCGCCTTCCGAAGGCACGGATCGAACCTGAAGCTGGAATCGGCCGCCGCGACACCCGGCCAGATCGGCACTCTCTCCCTCGCCGCCCGGAATCTTCCCGACATGAAGGAATCCCTTTCCGAGACGGTTCTATTCAAGGGAAAGACGATGCCGGAGTATACGCTCGGCATCATGGCCCCCCTCGATCCGATCCTTCGCGAGCAGTCGAGCGATCTGGCCCGTTCGCTGCTGATCTTCTTCTGCATGCTCGCCCTCCTGGTCGGCGTCGGCGTTCTCCTGTCCGGATGGCTGGCGGAGCCCGTGCGCCGGATGTCGGAAACCCTGCGGCGCGTTTCGTCGAACGATCTCGAGGCCCGGGTTCACATCGAGCGTGCCGATGAACTCGGCACCACGGCAGATACCCTCGACACCATGATCGGCTGGCTGAGGGAACGGCGCGCCATGAGCCGGTTCGTCTCTTCCCAGGTTCTCGACGTCGTCTCCAGCGGTGGTAATCTGAGCGGCCGCACCGATGCGGCGCGATCACAGGCCGCCCTTCTCGTCACGGACGTGCGAAGCTTCACCACGCTGAGCGAGTCGCATGCGGCCCCCGAGATCTTCGCAATGCTCAACGCGCATCTTGCTGCGATGACGGCCATCATCCAGAGGCACGGCGGCTCGATCGACCGTTTCATAGGCGATGCCATACAGGCCGTATTTCTTCCCGACGCCGCGGAGAGCAGCCCTGTCGACCGCGCGCTCCTCGCCGGCCACGAAATGATGCTGGCCCATCGGAGTCTTCAGGAGGAGCGCCGCGAGCGCGGAACGTTCACCTACGGTATTGGCGTCGGCATCGACCAGGGAGAGGTGGTCACCGGCGTCCTCGGCGATCCTCATGTCCGGCTTGATTTCACCGTTCTCGGCGAGCCTCTCAAGCGCGCGGCCGACCTGGAGGCCCTTTCGAAATCAGGCCGCCACACCCTCGTCATAGCATCCGACGCCGTTCATCGTGCCGCCGGTGGTGATTTCACATTCGAACCTCTGCCGGTCGGATCCGATGGGCACCAGGAATCCGCGTGGGAACTCGTTGACGTTCGGTCCTCGGGCGGCAGGCGGGGGTCGAACGCCCGACAGGCTGCCGATCCCCTCCCAGCACCTTCCATTCCGGTTCCTGCCGCAGGCGCGCATGCAAATGCTCCGCATGCATCGAAACCGCTCGTTCCCAACGGAGCCGATACCCCTGCAGCCAAACAGGCGTCGGGCGTTTCAGCCGTTTCGATCGCGATCGCCCTCGTTCTCTGGGTCACGCCGCTCCTGTTGATGCTAACGGCATCGCGCGATCTCGACGCCTCTTCCCGCGACGCGATCAGCAACCGCGTGCGCGCCCAGCTCCGCCAGGATCTCCAGCTGGCCGAGCAGACGACCGATTCACACGTCCTGAGCCTTCTGCTGATCCAACAACTCATCGCCCCCGTCATGTCGATCGATTGCGGCACATCCTCTTCGAGACGGTTCATCCAGAGCAGAATTCACCATCTCCGGAGACTGTTTCCAGGGCTCCGGTGCGTTTTCTCCTTCGGCCGTTCAGGGCTTGAAGACTCGCCGGTCGGACTCTCCTACGGCAAGCCCCATATTTTCACCCTCGACGAATGGAATGACGTCTTTCAGATCTTTCGGAGCGAACTCCGGTCCTGCATGTATCCGACGACTCCCGGTCACGACCAGAAATGGATGCGCAAGCGATTTTCCAAGACGAACACGTGGGGGGCGCTGAAGGAAGGGTTCGGTCGTTTTCTCAAAATACCGGTTCGAAGCAGGGACGTCCTGTTCACCTGGTTTCCGCTGTTTGGAAGCGATCCTTCGGGCGAATGCCCCGTTTCCACAGCCGCCGTCGAGGCGAATTTCGGGCGGAAGGATCTCTTCCTTCCGCGCATCAGAGGCGCGCTGTTTCTCACGATCACGCCCGACCGACTGACCGCCGATTCCGGGAAAAAAGCCCTGATCAGGCTTCTTTCGCGTCGCGGATGCGCCGTCGCTCTTCTCCCCGCATCCGATATATCCGGTTCGATATACCATCCGGCGTTCCGTTCGGACAGCGAACTGAGCGGATATCTCGCCGGCCCGTCACGCACATGTACTCGCTGGGAGGTCCAGGAAGGCGAAGTGACGCTCGATCGCCGGTATCGCATCGTCGCGGCCAGGCGAAACATGCCGGCGAGCCACGGCGGCGACAGCCGACTCCCTCTCTACTGGCTCGCAACAGCGATCTGGGTGTTGTTCGGCGCGATCGGCGCGAAACTCTGGCGCGATGCCGCGACCGGCCGCACACTTCCCGGGTTGCCGATGCAGTTGACGGCTGCGTTCGTCTTCGCTCTGCTGCCATTTCTGTTCCTCGGTTTTCTCTCGCTCGAACGCACGTCCGGCGAGCAGGCTCTCAGCCAGACCAACGGCAGCATTTCGACCCTCCGGGAAACTCTCGAGGCAACCGACCGGCATCGGGAATACATTCAGGCCTGGGCCTCGGCTGTCATGAGCCGCCTCGTGACGAGACGCCGGCTTCACGAGGAACTTGCCGCGGCAGAACTGCGCCGCCCGACGTCGGACGACCTGTCGCTGAATCCGATCGTTCGGGCGGAAGCCACTCGGCTCGCCCGCTGGGGGCTGATGGCTTCAACCCCGATGATCACCGGGCTGGACGGTTTTTTTCTCGCATTTTTCGGCGACATCCAGCTCTCGAAGATCGCCTTTCTGACGAATCTGATGCGGTTTTTGAGCGCGAGAATCCTGAATTCGCTGAACACCGGCGCCGAAAGAAGCTCGAAATCCGCACAGGCCGCCGGAAAAGAGCTTCTGATCGGCGTCGGCATGGAGGAAAGCCAGCAACTGCTGATGGCCGCGACACCGCCAGACGGCCTCTGCCGGTTCCTGGTGGCCCCCAACGACATGTCGAACATCGCCCTGTTCACGATGGCCGATACGCTCGTCCGCTTCACGATCCGATCGAACGGCTTCCTGCGCTGGATTTTTCTGGTGAATTTCAAGCCCCATGCGTTCGATACGCAGACTTTGCTGAGCAGCGCACCCTCCCGAAACGGCCCCGCCCCCGTCCGGGTCGGGTTCTCCGACAGGCTCGAGCCGATGCTTTTCTTCGCCCCCCCGTTCTACACGATCGAGCGAAAGAGCGACGGCGAGATCGACGTCAAGAACAACTACGATTCGTTGTCGCCGTCTCTGATGACCATCTCGGCAGCGACGCTCAATGCCGGCGTGTCGGCCACCCTCGTCGTTGGTCGGGCTTCCGAAGAGCGGACGATCATGTCGCATCTTCCCGGGCGTATGGCAGGCAAAATCCTGTTCGCCGAGATCCCGTCGGGAAAAATGAAAGCGGCGGCGGAAATCGAAATGAACAGGCGCCGGGGCGTCCTGTTCGCGATGCTGATCTTTTCCGTTCTGCTTGCACGCCACGTCTCCGCGAGGTTCCTCAAACCGCTCCTCGCGCTGTCGGACGCCGCCGGGCGGATCATGAGCAGAGATTTCACGGTTCGGCTTCCCGTCGATCGCCGAGACGAGTTCGGGGAACTTGCGGCATCGTTCAACTCGATGGCCCAGGGCGTCGAGGAAGGCAGGCTGCTCAGCCGTTTCGTTTCAGAGTCCGTCAGGAGCGTCGCCCGTGACACCGTCAGGGAAGAGGCCGCACGCCGCGGCGAGCAAACCGAGGCCGCCGTCCTGTTCGCCGGCCTGGGGAATTTCAAGAGCGTTCTCGCAGGAACGGACCCTGCCCTTCTCGTTCCGCAGCTCAACCGATATCTCGAAGTCATGTCCCAGGCCATCCGCGACCACGGCGGCGACATCGACAAGTTCATCGGCGAGAAGATTCTCGCGGTGTTTTTTCCCGACCGTCTCGGCGGCCGAGATCGAGCGGCGGAAGCGGCTCTTCGGGCGGCGATCGCATTGCAGGAACGAATGGCGGATCTTCGCGAGGTGTTCGATCTGCCCCTTGGCGTCGGGGTCGTTCACGGGCCTCTGCTCGCCGGCATCATGGGCGCACCCCAGGTCCGCCTCGAATATACCGTGATCGGCGACACGGTCAACCTCGCGTCGCGCCTCAGCGACATCGCCATGCGCCTCGGCCCGGACGGCTTGATCCGGGAGTCACCCTGCGGAGCGACCGGCGGCATCGTTTTTGAAGCCGGACTCGGAAGCCTCCTCCCCGCGGAATCGGGGGATCTCCTGCGCCTCCTGAAACCGCTTCATCTCCCGCCGATCAAGGGAAAAACACGTTCGGTCGACGCGTATCGCGTCGACGTTGCAGACCAGGGTAGCGAGCGAACATGAATCACGGGTGATCCAACAGCCGCTTTGCTGCTCGCCTCACAAGTAATCCCACATTCACTCGCCTGCTCGATACCGTTCGTGCCGAGCCTGTCGAAGGACGAATGTTCCCGCCCTTCGACAAGCTCAGGGCGAACGGGGGTATCATCTCGAAGCGGATTCAATATATATTGCACGTGATACTCGTCGCCCAATATATGAGACGCGTAGTAGCGACGAGCCACTGAGCCTCGAAGTTCTATAACATTACCGATACGTCCATAGGAACGGCTCGCGTTCCCTCCGACGCGGCGTTGCGCATCGACACGGCCGTGCGATGCGCGTGACTACCGACGGAAGGCCGGGAGGAGGATTCGCGCCTGGACCCCCTCGCCGGGGTTCGACACGAGGGTGATGTGGCCGCCGTGGCGTTTGAGGATCGCCCTGCAGACGGGCAAGCCGAGGCCCGTTCCGCGGGTATGCCCGGAGATATACGGTTCGAACACGACGCCGAGCATCTGGGCCGGAATGCCGGGGCCGTTGTCGGCGAAGACGATCTCGACCCAGTCCCCTCCCCGTTCGACCGGTTCGCGCTCCCACTCTGGGCCGGGCCTGCCGGTCACGGTTGCCGTGACGGAGATCCGGCAGCCGTTCGGAGCGGCGTAGGCCGAATTTCTCACGAGGTGCTTCAGGAGGATCTCGAATTGATAGATATCGATAGCAATATCAGGAACTTCAGAGCCGATGCGGAACTCGAAGGCGATATCGCCCTCGTTCTCCGCCACTCTGGGGAGCGTTTCCGCCAGGTATCGCCCAACCGGAACCTGCTGTCTGGTTGGCTGATCGCGTCGCGCGAGCAAAGCGAGCTGCGCGGTCAGTTCACCGGCCCGTTCGGCCGCCTTCTGGGTCGACTCGAGGTATCTGGCCGCGTGTTCCGGATCCGCAAGGGATGACGCAGCGAGCGACAACCCGCCATATATACTAGTTAGAATATTATTAATATGATGGGCCACGCCGCCGGCGAACAGGCCCATGCGGTCGACGTGGCACTGTTCCTTGTCCAGCAGGGCGGCCTCGAGCTCGCGAATCCTCTTTTCGAGGCTCTCCATGCGCGCGTTGGCATCCTCGATCATCGATGGTTTCCATGCTCTTTTCTATAGGATGAAAAACCCTCTGCACGCAGACCATGATACCTCACGTCCGCCCCGTTTGTCAGGTCGAATCGGCACAAGAGTTTACAGAATCGCCGCGGCGGTGGTATGTAGAAAGAAATACGGCATGTCAGGAGATGATCAGATGATCCGTTCCATCACACCCGTCTTTCTCGCCCTCCTTCTCTGCCTCTGTATTCCGTTCGCAGCAACGGCCCAGCTCAGTTACGAAGGGTCGTCCTCGATCGGCGACACGCTCCTGCCTGAGCTCGCCAAGGCGTTCCAGGCAAAGAGCGGCATCTCCTTCGACAAGATCACGTCCAACAGTTCCGCCCAGGGCTACCAGGCCGTTTCGGAAGGCAAAGCATCGGTCGGCGGCCTTTCCCGCCTGCTGACTGCCGAAGAAATGAAGACCGAGCCCGGCAACCGCGTCATCGGATACGACGCCGTCGTCGTCTACGTTCACAAGGACATGCCCGTGACCTCGCTCACCTCCGAGCAACTCGGGAACATCTTCTCCGGCAAGGCGAAGAACTGGAAGGAGGTCGGCGGCACCGACGCCCCCATCATCACGGTTCTGAAAGAAAACGCCACCGAGGGTGGAACGGCGCGCCAGTTCTGCGAACTAATCCTCGGCGGTCACCCTCCCGCAACCGCCGCCGTCATTCTCCCCGGGATCACCGAGTGCGTATCATACGTAGCATCGAATCCGAACACCATCACCTTCGCCTCCCTCGCCTTCGACGACAAGACGGCGCGATTCGTCGCGATCGACGGCGTCCTTCCCTCGCGCGACTCCCTCAACAAGGGCGAGTATCCACTCGCCAGACCCTACGTTCTGATTTACTCGAACAAGCCCGAAGACCCGAACGTAACAAAGTTCCTGGACTTCGCACTGACGAAGGAAGGCCAGGAAATCGTCAAGAAATACGTCGTCCCCGTGATGGGGTTCGAGTGATACGACAGGTTCGCCGAAGAAGGGCCCCTGCGGAATTCCGCGGGGGTTTTTCTTTGCCGCCGGTGCACCGATTCTGAGCACGCCGTTCGCCGGCGGTGTTCAAGAAATCCACACGTCGGATCCGCTTTTTACGCGCATTTCCGCTTCCGAAGCCATTCTTTCCGGTCTGGCATGCCGGTTGCTAATCGTGCAGTCACTGATGGGCTCTGCTCAAATCACGCACTCGAAAGGCTACCGCATGCGCAAGACGAAGATTCTCGTTACCCTCGGCCCCTCGGCCGAATCCGAGCAGGTTCTCGAACAGTTGATTCACGCGGGAATGAATGTCGCGCGACTCAATTTCTCCCACGGCGATCATGCCGAGCACGGTCGGCGCATCGATGCGCTGAAGAAGGTTCGGACACGGCTTGACGCACCCGTCGCCATGCTGCTCGACACGAAGGGGCCGGAAATCCGCACGGGGGATCTCGAGGAAGACGCGATCACGCTCGTCCAGGACCGCACTCTGACCCTCACGACCCGGCCCGTCAAGGGAAACGACACCCTTCTCTCGGTTTCCCATGCTACGCTGCCGCAGGAAGTCCTTCCCGGCTCGACGATCCTGCTCGACGACGGGCTGATCCAGCTCGAAGTCATCGATGTCCAAAGCGACACCGAGATTCTCTGCCGCGTCGTCACCGGCGGCAGAATGCGCGGCCGCCGCGGCGTCAACGTGCCCGGCAGGCATCTCGATCTCCCGAACCCCACCCCGCGCGACATCACCGACCTGAAATTCGCCGCCGAACAGGGTTTCGACTTCATCGCCGTCTCGTTCACCCAGAACGCCGCCACCATCGACGCCGTCAGGCAGGTCCTGCGCGAGGCGGGAGCGCCCGACATCAAGATCATCGCCAAGATCGAAAACCACGCCGGCCTGGAAAATTTCCGCGAGATCCTCGCCGCAGCCGACGGCATCATGGTCGCGCGCGGCGATCTCGGCGTCGAGCTCCATCCCGAAGAAGTTCCGATCGCTCAGAAAGAGATCATCCGGCAGTGCTACATGGCCGGCAAACCGGTCATCACCGCGACCCAGATGCTCCACACGATGACCGAGTCCCCTCGCCCCACCCGTGCCGAGGTTTCGGACATCGCCAACGCCATCTACGACTTCACTTCCGCCCTGATGCTCTCCGGGGAAACCTCCGTCGGACGCTATCCCGTCACCTGCGTCGAGACGATGGCGCGAATCGCCGAACGCGCCGAGGCCGCCATCGCATATCGACAGATATATTTTTCATACACTTCACGCCATGAGAGCATGGCGGACACGACCGGAGCAGTGACCACCGCCGCCGTGACGACCGCCTACAACGTCGGAGCGAAAGCCATCATCACCGTCAGTGAAACGGGCCGGACGGCCCAGGAACTTTCCCGGCTCCGATGTGACATTCCGATCATCGCCGTCGTCGCCGACGAGCAGGTCCACCGGCAGCTGTCGATCAACTGGGGCGTTCGTTCGGTGCTCGGCACACGGTTCCGGACGCTCGAGGAACTCCACGTCGAGTCGATCCGCCTCGCCGCCTCCACCGGCCTCGTCGGCAACGGCGACCAGGTCGTTCTCGTCGCGGGCATCCCCGTCGGAAAAGCCGGCGCGACAAACATGATCAAGGTGGAGACCGTGGGCGTTTCGGACGACCGCCGCGTCACCCGCACACCATACGCCCACGCGGGCTCGTTTTCAGGCGCTCCCGCGCAGATCGGGGGAACGGCTCCCCTCGCCGGCACCGATTCGAGCATTCCTTCCCTGCTTTCCGGTCACGGCTCGGTCGCCGGCGAACATCCCCATCAGACGACGCACCTCCGGCCGGGTCAGAAAGAAGCCTCGTTCGCCGGAACCGGCACGGCCCTCCTCCCGCCTACCGGCCGCCCCGGTCTCCGCCGCCTCGACGGAGACCTCGTCCTCGACGCGATGTGGAAGGAAACCTGGCCCCTGATGTCCCCCCAGCACTGGTAACCTTCGTTTTCCAACGGGGCCGGGGCTCGAATTCGAGTCCCGGCCTTGTTTTTATGCGTATCCCCGGCCCCTGTGGTATGATGCCGCCACATGTCCGACATGGAATGCATGCATCTCATCACGCCCCGGAGGTATTCTCCGGCGTCACTGTTCGCGTTCTGGGCGTCCGTCTTTTTTCTTCCCGGCCTCCTCATCGTCGGGCTCATCCAGACCGTCGTGCGCGATCACGAACAGCAGTTGCGGCATGTCGCTCGCGGCCGACTCATCCAGCAACTCCGGCTGTTCGAGCGCGAATTGGACCCCTCGTTCTATATCGAGTCGGTCGCCACGAGAATCCTCGCGAATCTCGGCGCACGCTCGAGGCAGGGACGGGAAACGGACGTTTCGAGCCGGTTGGCCTCTTTCCAGGCCGCCTGGCGGGCGGAAACCGGCGCTCTTCCGCTCATGACCGTTTTCGGGGGAGAGGATCTCTCGACCGTCACCGTGGCCCAGTCCGATTCCCGCATTCGTCCGCCGTTGCGCATCGTGTCCGCCTGGTTCCGAGGCCTGGCCGGCATGGAGCAAAGAAAGCGCGTGCGCGAAGGCGGGACGGCCGGTGCGGCCGGCGTTCCCTTCAAAACCGCATCGAAGCTGATGAACGAGATATTCGGTCTCAGAACAGCGATCGAAGCCCCCGCTGGCAAGGCGATCGCCCTGTTTTCCACCAGGAATTTCGGTGAAACCGTGTATTTTCTCCTTCTCCTCGAAACGGTCTCGAACCGGCCCGATTCGCCTGTTTCCGGCGGGTGCATCCTGCTCATCCGGGAGAGGGACATCTCGAAACGTCGGCTGTTCCGCCACGTGGCAACTCTGAATACCGAACCCGGCGTCATACGGCGGGCCGTTTCCCGCCCGCGCCGGATCTCCAGCCTCACCGCCTCCTGGAAACCCGCCGGCAGGGGGCTCGCCGCCGAGTGCGCCGCCCCGCTGAGCCTGTATGATTCCCATCGGCGTCTCGATCCTGTGAACATGCTGTTTCTCAGAGCCGAGATGCGCGCGGACAAGCTTGTGTCGCCACTGCGCGCCTACGAGAAAGCGACCAGGGCCCTGGTCATGCTTGCCTGGCTGAGCGGCGCGCTCGTCCTGCTTCGACTCGGATTCGTCGGGAATCTCGGCCTCATGCCGCTGCGCGTCAAGCTCGTCATTCTGTTGTCGATCGCCGTCGGCCTTCCTCTCGTCCTGTTCCTCCTGACGGCGACCGCTTACAACCGGTTCTCCGAGATCCTTACGCGCCAGGAACGGATGAACAGGCTCCGTCAGAAGCTCGCACAAATCGAATCGAGCGTCCATTCGTTCGGGGTTAGCAGCAGCGGCGCGTCATCGAGATCCGGAACCGTCTGTCCGCTGTTCTCGGCGATGACGAACAGTCGATCCGCAAGGTGATTCAGGAACTTGCCGCCCTGCGCCTGTATGACTCCGCCTATTTCGTCGATTCCCGCGGCCGGATCATCAATGTTCCCCTTTCCGACCATGATCGACAGGCCGGCGCACTCATGACGCAAAGAAAAATCCAGTTTTTCCATCCTTCCATCGTCGGCGTTCTGAAGGCCCGCGGCATGCTGAGCGCTTCGGTGTCAGAGAAACTTTCAGCCACGATCACTCCGATATCTGGCGGAATCGCGCTTTTGCAGGGACTTTCCTCGACCCACATGAACGATTTCATCGTGCAGGAAGGCAAGAGTCTTGACGTCGAGATGCCCGTCATCGGGTCCCGACATTTCCAGATGTTCTTTCCGTTCAAAGCTGACGCCAACGGAGTTGTCACTGAAGATGCGGCTCTCATGCTGATCGGGCGCCCCGAACTCGCTCCCGCCGCCGCCTTTGATGCGCTTTTCAAGACATCGTCTTCGAATTTCCGCGAGATGGACGGCGAATATGAAACGCGCATCGCCGTCTTTCGTCTCGACACGACGGTAACTGGCCGCCTGCTCGATACCGGTGTCTGGCCGAACACGGCGTATGCCGACGAGGCCATGCGGGATCTCGCCCGGCGTTCGCTGGAAAACAGGTGGACAGGCGTGCTTTCCCGGCCCGACGAATCGATCGAAGCCGCCCGGCTCTTTTCGAGATACCCGTATATCGCCGTCGGGATCGCGGAGGCGCGCGGAAACCTGCAGCAAAGCCGGTTGTCGCTCACGTTCTGGCTGCTGGCCGCCTACACCCTCGCGCTGCTGGTTCTCGCCGGGCATTTCCTCGGCCGCCTTTTCGCAAGCCCTCTCGACGGGTTGATCGCCGCGATTCACCGGCTCCGACAGGGCGAGTTCGGCCTTGCGGTCGAAATCAGGTCGGCAGACGAGTTCGAGGTGATCGGAAACGAGCTCTCCCGCATGAGTCGTGGCGTTCGGGAGCGAAACCGGCTCCGTCGGTTCGTCTCCGGCCTCGCGGCCGACGCTGCCGCGAGCGGTCGCGAGGCGGGGACCCGCATCGAACTGACGATCCTCTTCGCGCACATCCGCAACTTCACCGCCGTCTCTGACGCGCTCGGGGCGTCCGGTACCGTTGCGCTCCTGAATGGCTATTTCACGGCCATGGAAGCCGCCGTCGTCTCTCACGCCGGAACGATCGACAAGTTCATCGGAGACGCCGTGATGGCCGTTTTCCATCCCGACCGCACCGGCGCGGCACATCCTGCATCGGCCTGCAGGGCGGCATCGACGATGCTGAAGGCCCTGCGCGACTTCAACATCGCCCGCTCCGCCGCCGGGGAGCGAGAAATCGGGATCGGCATCGGCATAGCGACCGGAACGGTCATTTCCGGCCGCGTCGGCTCGGCGATACGACGGCAGGATTTCACGGTCATCGGCGACACCGTCAATCTCGCCGCACGGCTGAGTTCTCTCGCCTGTTCCGATGGATTCGGCGCTGTCCTGCTGAGCGGCTCGACCGCGTCGTCTCTGGAACCGGACTTCAGAACGCGTGCCGCAGGCGAGGTGAGAGTGAAGGGCAAACTCGAACCCGTGACGGTGCGCGAACTCGCGGCGACGGAGGAAGGGTGATGGAGCATGCCCGGAAGATAGAAATAGCACCCAGAATATCCCGGATCGCGCTTGCATGCCTCTGGCTGGTCGTTTTCCTGTTGCCCTCGATGCTTCTCCTGGGCGGTCTCCATGCGCTGATATCCCGTGACGAACAACTCCAGAGGGCCATGATCGAACAATTCCTCATGGAGGAAATGAAGCAGTATGAAAAAGACCTCATGCCTCAACGTTTTTTCGAGCACTGCTTCTCGCATGCCGCCTCAACGTTCGATGCCGTCACGTCCTCCGCCAATCCGATCCGCTCCATGAAACGGTGGGGGGCGTCCCTTTCCGCCGATCTCGGCTCTCCGTTCCATCTTTTCGCCATCGGTGATTATTCCGGAAGATATTTTTTCCTCGAGGCCCCCCGACTCGCTCTGGAGGCATGGCCCCGGCAACGATGCCGGCAGGCGCTACATGAACTTTTCAGCCTGCATTTCGTGAAAATGAGCGGCAGTTCCTACAACAAGTCCGATTACCGCAACGCGGCCACGTTTCTCGAGGAGATATATGGACCGAACGGGACCCTGATCCTGTATGAGAACAGTTCGGGCAATCCGCAAGCCATCTTCAGCCGGAACGATCCCGAAACGCCGATCTGGTATTCCCGTTTCATCGCGATCCGCCCCGGGACGAGCGTTCCTTCCTGGCACGCGCTGGTCACCGTCCGCGAGGATCGCATGAATTTGAAAAAAAGACTCGCATTCGCCGCTTCCGGGGTCATAAACGAGGGGTTCAGACGCACCCTGGCGCTGGTGGGCGGTTCGCAGTCCCCGCGCTTCATCGTCAGCGCCGGAACTCTCTGGTTCGTCGATGTCCTGCCGAGCGAGTTCGAAAAACGGATTCTTCGGTCGAGAACGAAGGCTGCAGGCGGACGGCTTCCGATGGCGGCGGTCGGCGTGCCGCTTTCCGCCTTCGCACATCCACTCCGCCCGCTCCTTCCTCTTATCCGCACGGCCGTCATCCTTCTTCTGGCCCTCTCCGGCCTTTCCATCATCACGCTTGCCAGGGGATCCCGGCGCCTCGGCATCGGGATCCGCGGTAAAATAGTATTCGCCATAGGAGTTGGCATCTGGATCCCGCTTTTCGGCACGATCCTTTCCCTCCTTTCGTATCAACGACTTCACGAACGGTCCTACGCCAACGACACGCTCGACGAGTTCGAACGGTATCTCGAGGCGACCGAGATGAAAATTTCCGACGTCGACACCCTCCTGGGACTCGACATCCTCGATGCCCGGAGACGCCTCGAGGGAACTCCGGAAACGTTCAATTTCGACCGCATCAAACGCCTGATCAGGTTTCACGGCAGTCTTCCCTTCAGAACCAACATGCTCACGATTGCGGCGGACGGCGCCGAAGCCCTGCCGGACCAGGAAACCATTGGTTCGGCGGCGATCTCCGGTGAGTCGCAGGAGTACGTTCTGAAGATTTTTCGGGGATTCGCCATCGATCTCATGTTCGGTCTCGGAAGCGTGCAGACGTTCCAGCCGGACCCCAAAAAGCAGCAGAAACTGAGAACCATGTCGGACGTAACCCAGGGGCTCGGCGATGCGCTCGTCGACCCGCATTTCTTCAACCGGCTGATGACGCACCCGGGAAAACTTCTCCTCCTCCCGTTCTCGCAGATTTTCGAACGAACCGGGGCGTTTCTGTTGTATCCCGGCGGAGACCGGAGCCAGCCGCCGTATGCCCTCACGGCGATGACGTGCCTCTTCAACAGGCGGTATCAAGAGTTTCTGAAGCTCGCGGCGCCTGTCGACGCGTTGCTGATGCCCCCGACCAGCGGCTACGCGGTGAAACAGGCGCTGTACAAATTCGACTCGAAAAAGAGTCTTGCTTTGGACAAGAATGATTTTCCGCCGGTCTCCAGCCTCGATCCCGACCTTCAGCGCATCGCTCTCCAATGCGCGAACGAGCAGACCGACCTTCGGTATGATCGTTCCAGGCATGCCCGGCCACGGCTCATCGTCGCCAGGAATCTCCGAGATGTGCCGTTCGTCGGCGCCATCATCGCCGAACCCGTTTCAGGCCGTCAGAGCCTGCAACTGGCGTTCGCCGTCATCGGAATCGCGTTTCTGTTGTTCGCCGGCGCCTCGTTCGGAACGGCCGCGATGCTGTGGCGCCCGCTCAAAGCGTGTCTGACAGCCATCCGCCGAACCGCGTCCGGCCGCTATGACTGGCAGCTCGACGTTCGCACCGGGGACGAGCTTGAAACGTTCGCGGATGCGCTGAACGACATGGTTGCGGGAATCAGGGAGCGCGAGCGGATGAGCAGGTTCGTATCCGACGATGCGATGGCAATCGCCGCATCGGACGACGATTCCATGATGCATCCCGGCGGCGAGTATCGGGACGTGACGGTGATGACGTCCGACATCCGCGACTTCACCACCCTCTCCGAAGCTCATCCTCCCGAGGAGATCGTTGCGATGCTCAATGCCTACTTCACCCGCATGGAGGCCTGCATCATCGCGAACGGGGGCACCATCGACAAGTTCGTCGGCGACGCACTCACGGCCGTGTTCCGCGATGACTCACCTGCGGGCGGCCAGGCCATCAGAGCATGTTCCGCGGCTCTGGAGATGCGGCGCGAGCTTGCCGCGTTGAACCGGGAGCGTGAGTCTTCCGGCCTGTTCACGATCAGGACTGGTATCGGCATCGCAAGCGGGCGCGTCATCGCGGGTCGGGTCGGCTCGAGTTCCGGACGTCTCGACGCGACGTTCATCGGGGAGGCCGTGCTGCTGGCCTCGTTCGTCGAAACTCGGTCGAAACTGGCCTTCAGAAGCGGCATCGTGGTGGCGCCGTCGACGGTCCGGCTTCTGCGCGGCCGCGGCCGGCTCGAGTTTCTCGAACGCGTCACGCCCGAGGGAAAGAGCCGGGCTTTTACACTGTATGAGCTGACCGACCTGCGCGACTCAGCCGATGAAGGCGATGCATGACCGTCCCGGCTTCGCCGAGTCGGCGCAGATGCGCGCCGGTCAGCGGCGGCGCTTCGGCCGGCGTTCCCCGGCATCCGGCGGGCAGATGAGGGTGATCTCGTTCCGGTCGTGGAACAGGTGTTTCACCCGGAGCCGGTCGAGAGCGAACCGCTTTCCGAGCCTTTCTATAGCATCAAGAATAGAAGAAGGGTCTTTCCCGCGGAACTTGACGTTCACGACGAAACCGCGGCACAGGCCGGCTTCAAGCCAGCGTTCGACGAGGCCGAGCGTCGCCATCGGCCGCACGATCATGTCGCACAGCAGCCAGTCGACGGGTTTTTCCGGCATGTATTCGTAGCCGTTGTCCCGACGGTGCTCGCAGTTCGCATCGGCCGCGATCCGCCGGTCGAGATCCGCCGCGTCGACGGCCGTGACGCGCGCGCCCCGCCGGAGGGCCGACCAGGTCCAGCCGCCCGGCGCCGCGCCGATGTCGACGCAGGTCTGGCCACGCTTCGGCGCAGTTCCGGCCTCGAGCCAGGCCTCCTCGAGTTTGTAATAGGAGCGGCAGGGTGCGACGGGGTCGTGCCCGATGAGAACGTCGGGAGAAGGCCACGGCGCCGGCGCCATGATGCCGGCGGCATCGCGCCCCAGTTGCGCGACGCTGAGCCAGAGCTCGTCCTTTTTCGTCAAAAGGCCCGTCACGACGATCCCGCGGCCGGCCTCCGCGATCTCCTGCCAAGGCCGTCGCCGCTCGGTAGCGCGTTTCCGGTAGGTTCGCATCCGCTCGTCGAACAGGTCCGAGACGAGGGACGCCCGCGCATGAATATCGGCGTACGTTTCGGATTCGCACGTCCACGCGTCCGGGGTCGAGAAGCCGGCGGTCCAGTTCATCGAGACGGAATCGAGCAGCGCATCCGCCCCCTCTCCCGCGAGCCTGGCGAGGTCACGAGCGCCGTCGGCCGTGATCCGAACGAGGTCCGGGAGACGGTTCCGCGCGAAGACCGTGTCGCACCGCATCAGGGCCGGGATGCGCCTGGCCGTCACGAGACCGGGGGCGGCGGCGGAGGCTTCGGCTCCCGGCGCGACGGCCGTCAGTTCGTCGATGAGGGGCTGTTCCCAGCCGATCGCGCAGACGAACCCGATGCGGGGTTCAGAGGCCATACTTCTCGATCTTGGCGCGTAGTGTATTTCTCGTTATACCAAGGTAATTCGCCGTCTGGACCTGGTTGGCCTTGAACATGTTCAGGGCCTGCAGGAGGAGTTCGCGTTCGACGGCGTCCATCAGGCGCTCGTGGGCGCACCCCGCGATGTTCTCGCGGAGGGACTGGGCGACGAAATTCCGGATGTGCTGCTCGACCGTCTCCTCGTGCGCCTGGCCGCCGATGACGACTCCCGGCGCCTGGGCGGGAGCCTGCTCATGACCTGCCGGAATCGGCTGAATTCCCTGGGTGTGCAGCGGAGGCGCGGCGGACGGAGCGGGCGGCTGTGGTCTCGCGCTTCCCTGACGCACCTCTATGGGAAGGTGCTCGGGAAGAATGACCTGGTCGCGACCGAGGGTATATGACTGTTCGATCGCGTTTCGCAGTTCCCGGACGTTGCCGGGCCAGGAATACGCCGTCAGGATCGACAGGGCCTCGTCGGAGATGCTTTTCGGGACGCCCTTTCTCTGGGCCGCGAGCTGGGTGCAGAAATAACTCGCAAGCAGGGGAATGTCCTCGGCTCTGGTCCTGAGGGGCGGGAGGTGGATCTCGATCACCTTGATGCGGTGGTAGAGATCTTCGCGAAACCGGCCGTCATGGATCGCCTTGCGAAGATCCTTGTTCGTCGCGGCGATGATGCGCACGTCGACCTTGATGCGCTTGTTGCCGCCGACCCGCACGATCTGCCGCTCCTCGAGCACGCGCAGGAGCTGGGCCTGCATCTCGAGGCTCATGTCGCCGATCTCGTCGAGGAACAGGGTTCCGCCCTGTGCGAGTTCGAATACGCCCGGTTTCGATGTGTTCGCGCCGGTGAACGCGCCCTTCTCGTAGCCGAACAATTCGGCTTCCATGAGGCTCTCTGTGATCGCCGTGCAGTTGATCGCCCAGAACGGCTTGGAGGCGCGGTTCGAATTGTAATGCACCGCCTGGGCCACGAGTTCCTTTCCCGAACCGGACTCGCCGGTCACGAGAACGGTGACGTCTTCGGCCGACACCTTTCCGATCAGCTTGTAGACTTCCTGCATCGGAGAACTGTTTCCCTTGAGACCGCCCGTCATGTCACCGGAGGTCTCGGGCAGGTCGGCGGCCTTGACGGTGCGCGCGTTCAGGCCTCTTCCGATCAGCAGCAGACATTCGTCGATATTGAACGGTTTGCTGAGAAAATCGTAGGCGCCGAGCTTCATCGCCGAGACCGTCGTCTCCATATCCGTATACGCGGTCATGACGATGACCTGCGCGTCGGGATAGGATTCTCGGATTTTTTTGAGTACCTGCAGGCCGTCCATCTCGGGCATACGAATGTCGAGCAGAGTGAGGTCGGGACGGACGCTTTCGAAGATCGCGAGGCCCTTCGCGCCGGTTTCGGCAAGGAAGACGTCGTATCCGGCCTTTTTCAGGGCCTTCTCGAATGCCCACCTGACGCTGTGTTCGTCGTCAACCACAAGGATCTTTGCAGAAAGGGTCATACCTCCAACTCCTCTTGAAGGCGAGGCATCGGTTCGCAGGCTTCCTCGTCCTCGTCGGTGTTCTTTCGGTGTCCGTGACGTCCCGCCGGGCTTGCCATGGGGTCGATGAATCTGTCACCGTGCAGGATGATGACGCGGCAGCCCGGGTTGATCCGCTTCACCGCCTCGGCGACGCAATCGCGGATCTCGTCGTGCGAGTACCGCAGGGAGACGTGAAACAGCATCAGCGTGCCGGCACGGGCGTCTTTCGCCGTCTGGAGGACATCGCTCAGCGCCGAGTGCTGCTGGAAATTCCGCTCGTCGTCGTCAAGCCGGAGATACGTGCATTCGTGGCAGAGGAACAGCGTATCCCTGATCGAATCGGGATTGATCGGCCGCGAGTCGCCGCCGTAGGTGAAGATGATCTGTTCGAAGCTTTCGGCGACGGCCTCCTTGCCGAGACGAAGAATGGCGGCGTTGATCTCGTTCTGGGGCATTCCGACGTATTCGGCTTTCAACCGGCGGCGCATCTCGACGATGTTGAAGCCGAGGCTCAACTGTTTATGCGAATGCTGCGTCCGAAACGTGCGCATGAAGGTCTTCCCGCGGCCGTCCTCGAACTCGATGCGCTCTCCCGCCTCGACTGGCCGCCAGACCAGGTCGAAGGAGAGTTCGTGCTGGGTGCTGGCGAGATACTGACGGATGACCTCGATCAGGGTGTTGTTCTTGGGATAGAAGATCTCGAGGGTCGCCGTCTGGTCGCCGGCGCCAAGATTCCGGATGTTCACGAGATTTATCAGACCTGCTATATGATCGGCATGACCGTGCGACAGGAAAATCTTTCGAATGCCGAACACGCGATTCAACAGGGCCGTCGCGATCCCCTCCCCCGCATCGAACAGGACGTTGAAGCGTCGGTGATACAGCCAGGTCGAGAACAGGGCCCGTGAAAACCCGCGCAACTGGTCCTGGAGGGGGAATGCTGGTTTGTGCATGTCGATCAGAGTTCCTTGAAGGCCATGGGATTCTTCACTTTCGACAGAGCGATGTCGTAGGCGATGCGGCCCTGCTGGTAGAGGGTCTTGAGGCTTCTGTCCATCGAGACCATGCCGAATTCGGCGCCCGTCTGGATGAATGTGTCGAGCTGGGGGATCTTGTTCTCACGGATGATGCGCCGGACGGCCGGGGTCGCGATCAACAGCTCGTAGGCGAGGACGCGGCCGTTCTTGTCGACGGTCGGGAGCAGCTGCTGCGAGATGATGCCCTGGAGGGAGTTCGCGAGCTGGATCCGGATCTGCTCGTGCTGGAACGGCGGGAACACGTCTACGATACGGTCGATCGTCTGCTGGGCGTCGCTGGTATGGAGCGTCGCGATGACGAGGTGGCCGGTTTCGGCGGCGGTGATCGCCGTCGAGATCGTCTCGAGGTCGCGCATCTCGCCGATGCCGATGATGTCGGGGTCCTGGCGGAGGATGTGCCTCAGCGCCATGGCGAACGACTTCGTGTCGCTATGCACCTCACGCTGGAGGACGATCGACTTTTTATGGCGGTGAATATATTCGATCGGGTCCTCGATCGTGATGATGCGGCAGCGGCGTTCCCGGTTGATCTGGTCGAGCAGGGAGTTGAACGTCGTCGTCTTGCCGACGCCGGTCGGCCCGGTGACGAGAACGAGACCGTTCGGTTTCCGCGAAAGCTCAAGCGCTGCGTCGGAGAGGCCCAGCTCCTGGAGAGATTTTATCTGGGGTTGTATAATTCGAAGGGATGCTTCGGTGTTGCCGCGCTCGCGGAACACGTTGACGCGGAAACGGCCGATTCCCGGGATATCGAGGGAAAAATCCAGCTCCCACTCCTGCTCGAACTTCTCGATCTGCTCGTCGTTGAGGATCGACGTGACGAGTTCCCTGCACGTTTCGGAAGAGAGATTGTCGAAGGGGAGGGTGACAATTTCGCCATGAACGCGTGCCGCGGGCGGAAGCCCCACCGACAGGTGGAGATCGGACGCTTCCTTTTCCTGACAAAGCCGCAGCAGCCCCTGCATCGTGGTGGAACCGATCATCGAGTTCTCCCGGCGTTCACAAATTCGTCCCGGCATCGTCGTGCCGTAAAGCCGCATGTTACCACGAAGGGAACCCGATCCGCCACAGACAACCGCACGCCGGGGGCGGGGTTATTTCGTGCGGGTGGTGTTCTGGGTGGTGACGGGGGCCGAGTAGTATTCCGAGGTGAACTGTTTCTTCTCGACCCGAGCGTTGAGAAGCTGCTGGAGTTCCTTCGCGACCTCATCGCAGGCCTTGCCGAACCCCTCCAGGCGCATTTCGACCTGGCCGTCGGGCTTGATGACGATGGAAATCTCTTCTTTCTTCATGGGTTTCGGAACCATCCTTTCGTCCATTGGCGCAGCCATATTCCGAGCCGGTCCAGGGGGCTGACGTTGTTCACGCGGCCGTGAAATTCGCTATAGGTGCGGTTCAGGGGGCGCAACCGCACCGCGTGTTCGATCGACTCCCGGGATTCGCCCACAAACCCGAGCTCGAGCTGGAGCTTCGCGAGGGCGTACCAGACGTCGGCCAGGTCGGCATGCTCGGCGAGGACTTTTCGGAACAGCGGCAGCGCCTTGTCGGCAAGCGGGGTCACGGCGTACGCCTGGGCGGTCTTCAGGGTGATGAGCCAGTCGCTGCCGCGTTCGGATTCGCGCGCCTTCATCATGCAGAATTCGGCATTGCCGGAGCCGGCCAGGGCCAGAATTTCGCCTCTCGCGACCCAGACGAACCAGCCCTGGCGGTCGTTCTTCATCGCCCCGTCGGAGAACGCGATCGCTTCCTGGAGCCTGCCCTGCCGGGCCAGCGCGAGCGCCCGGGCGGACTGGACGTCGGCGTTCTTGGGGAACATCTTCTGGGCCTTGATCGCCCAGGTGAGCGCCTCGGGGTTTTCCCCCAGGTCGAGAAGACACCGCAACTGGCCGGCCCAGGCGTCTTCTATATTCGGATCTATACTGAGGGCCTTCGAGTAGAGGCGGAGGGCTTTCTCGTATTCGAGCAGGCGGTACGCATCATCGGCGAGTTTCAATACCTGCCGCGCGTCGGTCATATCGACGCCGGCAACCTCGTCGGCATCGGGCCCTTTCTTGCCGGGACCGGTTTCCGGCCCTTTCGGCTCGTCGAATTCGAGCCATCTGAAGCGACTCACCTGCCAGCTCCTCCGTTCAGGGTCACTTCCAGCGCCGCACGGTGAGGCGGATCGTGTTGTCTTGCTCGACGTTTTCCTGGACGAGCGAGTAGCCCTTTTTCTTCAGTTCGGCGCTGAGCTTCTGGTAGGCATACTGCTGGGCGACACGGTTGATCAGGTCGCGGCCAAGGGCTTGGAGTTCGGCATCGGTCTTGCCCTTTCCCTCGACCCGCATGCTGCAGTTACCCCTGCCGTCCTTGGCGAACGTCACCCGGAACCCGTTTCCCTCGAGCGGGAGGATGTCCCCCTCGTCGACAGTGTTCGCGAGGGCGTGCGAATTGGGAACTTGCACCTCCACGCTCTCATCAACGGGCGCGCCCTGGTGCTGCCTGTCGGCGAGAAGCGACACGGCTTTGAGGCCGACCGCAGCCCCAGCGACGGCGACCGCCGCCGCGAAGATCGGCCCGCCGGCCAGCGCCGGCACCATGAATACGACTGCTGACATGATCCGCCTCCCTCACCCGATCTCGAGCGCTCGGTGCGTGCCGGCTTTCCGCTCGCTGATCGCGGAGAGGGACGCGGAACGAGCCCGCTCGGACGCCCACCTGCGGAGATCGTCGATCTCCTCGCGCATCGTCTTCGAAAGCGGATACGTTTCGGAGACGGCCTTGAGAATGCACTCCGTATCGAGTTCGCGGCCCTGGTGGAACGCCTCGTAGATCGCCGAGGAGATCGCCTCTTCGATTTCCGACCCGGAAAAGCCGTCGGTGCTGCGGGCGAGTTCCTTGAGATCGAACGCGTTCGGGTCGCGCTTTTTCTTCTTGAGATGAATGGTGAAGATCGCCTCCCGTTCTTCGGGCTGGGGCAGGTCGACGAAGAAGATGTCATCGAAGCGGCCTTTACGAAACAACTCCGGCGGGAGGTCGCGGATGCGATTCGACGTGGCGATGACGAAGACGGGCGACGTTTTTTCCTGGAGCCAAGTGATGAAGGTGCCGAACACGCGGCTGGTGACGCCGCTGTCGGTAGAACCCGACGACTGGACGCCGGAAAAAGCCTTTTCGATTTCGTCGATCCAGAGGATGGCGGGCGCGACGGACTCGGCGGTGCGTATGGCGCGACGGACGTTCTCTTCGCTGGAGCCGACGAGTCCCGAGAAGATGCGCCCCATGTCGAGCCGCAGCAGCGGCACGTTCCAGAGGCTGCTCACAGCCTTGGCCACGAGGCTCTTTCCGCAGCCCTGGACACCCAAGAGCAGGATTCCCTTCGGAGGGGTGCAGCCGAAGGCGCGGGCACGCTCAGTGAAGGCTTCAGAGCGCTTCTGAAGCCAGCTTTTCAGGTTTTCAAGCCCGCCGACGTTTCCGAACTCGGTCGTGGCGGCATAGTATTCGAGAATGCCGCTTTTGCGGATGATCTGCTCTTTTTCCTGGAGGATGGCGGAAAGGTCTCCCGCTTCGAGTTTGCGGCGGGTGATCAGCGTCTTCGACAGGACATTCTCGACTTCGCGCAGCGTCAGGCCCGAACAGGCCTTGATGAGTTTCTCGCGATCGCCGGGGGTGAGGTCGATACGCACGCGGGGGTTATCCTTCACGAGATCGATCATCTCTTCGAGTTTTCTGTTGATCTCGTCGGCCGTCGGGTATCCGAACTCGATGACGGTGATCTCCTTTTCGAGCTCGCAGGGGACGGACAGCGTCGGCGACACGAAGAACATCGTTCTCGGACTGTCGCGAAGGAAGGCGGCCAGTTCCCTGACACGGCGCCTGATGATCGTGTCGTCGAGATACCCGTGGAAATCCTTGAAGACGAAAAAGGCGTTTTCGAGATTTTCCATGACCGCATCGAGCGCCGCCATCGGGTCGCGCGTCATCTCGGAGACTTTCTTTTTCGACTGAAGGTCTGTCCCGGTGGGGAGGAGGCCCCGCGTGCTCGACCAGCTATAACACGCCTTGTTTTGAGACTTCGACAGCTTCGCGAGGAGCGATTCGACGCGATCCTCCTCGTGGGTCACCAGGTATATGATGGGATATTTTGCGCGCACGAGAACATCGAGTTCCCGGAACATCTCTTGGTTCGCGCCTTCGGCCGGTTCGGCCTGAGTCGGCTTCGGGGCCGTCGGAGCCGGGGGAGCCTGCGGCGGCTTCGGGGAAGGAGCAACGGGTTGTCGGCCGAGGGGTTCTGCCATCGGTTCTCCTCTCGTCATCGGTCTGGTGACGGCCCATTCTAGCAACCGGCGGCAGCGATGTCAAAGGGCTTCCCTGTTGTGAGCGGTTCCGGGATGTGCTAGACTCTGGCCGTTACATCCAAGTTCGTTCATGAGCCTCTGGAGGGAGACATTCCCATGGATGATTCATCAGTCATCAAGATCGCCGACCGGCGCGCCGCCCACACGGAAGACGCGGAAGAACCCAAACCGGCTCCCGTACAGGCTTCGCCGAAAAAGGAAGAATCCGCCGGATCAAAGCGCGACGCGTCAGGGGCGCAGCCGGTGCGTCCCCCTGCGTCCGAGACCCCGTCCGACGTCGAAGATCAGCCTCCCTTCGACGAGCAAGCCGAGGGATATCCGGCTGAGGGCGAGGAAGAGATGGAAGAGCCGCCCCGTCCGTCAGGTCCCGGGCAGACCCGACGTCGCCCCGGTGGCATGCGCGGACCGTCGCTCACCTCGATGCACGTCGTCGAGACTGCGGGGTTCATGATGGAAATACTGCTTCAGAAGGCGTTCATCACGATGGGCCTGATCCCCAATCCCGAAACGGGGCGGAGGGAACGGGATCTCGGGCAGACGCGCATCGCCATCGACCTGCTGTCGGCCACCGCCGAGCAGATGCGAGGGCGATGGGGCATGCCCGGCGTGGAGCAGGATATCGAAGCCCAGTTGACGAGCCTGCGGCTGCAGTATGCCCGCATGGCCCCGCCCGACGCCGGGAAGGCCTGACCCCGGGCCCGCCGCGTCGCATATCATACAGGACGGAGGGTTGTTGGAGGGCATGAATCAGAAATCGCATCTTCAGAAAGCCGTTGAAGAAAAGCTTGCAAAATATATCAATAAGTTTACCAGATACGCCGCTTTTTCCCATCTCTCTCAGGAGCGGCGCGAGATCCTGACAGGGACGCTACTCTATCTCATCGAAGAGCAGGACCTCGTTCCCGACGACGTTCCCCACATCGGGTATCTCGACGACCTGATGGTGTTCGTGACGGCCGCATCGTCGTTCATCGACGGCGAGAAGGGTCAGGACATCCCGGGCGTCATCACCCGCGAGGAGGTCGAGGCGGACGACGCCTTCGTGAAACAGCACGAAGGACTTCTCTACGGCACGCACAAGACGTCCCTGAAAGCCCTTCAGAAGATGGGAAGCGGCAAATCTTCGGATCTGCCCGCGCTCTGCACGCGGATCAAGGAAAAATACGCCACTCTGGGGAGGATGGAATCATGAACAGTCGTTCCCGCATTTTCCGTTTCTGCACGGCCCTGCTCCTGTTCGTCGCGTTTGCCGCCATGACGGCGCAGGCCGGCGACCGCACGCCCGTATTCACCGCCGTGAAGCAGATCGTCGAAAAACCTGAAACCTTCAAGGACACGTTCGTCTCGCTGAAGGCGACGTTCCTCGGCTGGAAAGCCGACAAGGGGCAGGATATCGGCGCCCCGCCCGTCACCCGTTCCGACTGGATCGTCCGCGGCGACGACGGCACCTGCATTTACTGCACCGGCCGCATGCCCGACCAACTCCGCCCGGAAGATCCTTCCGCCCGCGGCCGTTGCATCTCGGTTCTCGGCCAGGTCCATCTCGATGCGAACGGGCGTCCCTTCGTCGCCGTGACGGAAGCAGCCCCGCTCGCGGAAGAACCGGAACAAATGATGGCCGTTTCCCAGATCCTGTTCGATCCGCTGGGAATCAAGGGACGCGCCGTAGGCCTCCTCGGCGTCCTGGCGAAAGGATTCGACCAGAAGGGGCGGCGCTTCTACCTTCTCGCCGACCCGACCGGCGCCATTATGCTCGACCGGCTTCCCAAGCTGTATCCGAAGGGAACCATCCTTCAACTGAAGGGCGTTGTCAACCAGGATGAAAACGGCCTGCCCCTTCTCACCAACGTCGAGATCATCTCGGCGAAGCCCTGACCTTCACGCATTGCCCAGACGCACCCCGGCCGGAACTTCGGCCGGGGTGTTTTTTGTATATCGGACGCCCATCCTGTAATCTGGAACGAATCGTCCGCGGCGGTTTCCCCGGTCGCACCGAACTGCCGGCAGAGACGCGAGACAATATCCGTGAGAGGCCGCCAGTGGGCATTTCCCGAATCGAGGCGTATCTGCGCCAGTATGGCGTGATTACCGATGAAATCACCTGCGTTTCTCCGGTTTCATGGCGGCGAAATCGTCGGCCCCCATGCGGTTCTCTGCGTCAGCGACACCGGCATCGGGATGGACAGGGAAACCCAGCAGAAGATCTACGATCCGTTTTTTCACCACGAAGGGCCCCGGGAAAGGCACGGGACTCGGCCTTGCGACCGTGTACGGCATCGTCAAATGACACAGCGAATATATCCATGTCTACAGCGAGCCGGGCCACGGGACGACGTTCCGGCTCTACTTTCCCCTCACCGATCTTCCGTTCGAAACCTTGCGGACTCAATCCGAGCATGGTTCAAAGAATGGCGACAAAACTGTTCTCGTGGTCAAGGACCAGGACATCGTCCGAACGATGGTCTGCGAAATTCTCGTGCAAGGAGGCTACGACGTCTTGGCTACATCGAGCGGGGAGGAGGCGCTTCGGTTGTTTTCCGATGCGAAACTCGGGATCAAACTTCTTCTGACCGATGTGATCATGACGGGAATGAACGGGCCCGAGCTGTATCGGCGGTTGTCCGGGAAGGACTCGGGGATGAAAGGGCTGTTCATGTCGGGCTACTCGAGCGAGATCCTGAGCCACGAAGGGGTGCTTCGCGGCGGATGTCACATCATTCAGAAACCGCTCGCGCCACGGGACCTGCTTCGCCGGCTTCGCGAGGTTCTCGACCGGGAAACCGGAGCCGGCTCGCCCTCACTGGCCTGAAGAGGGCGACAGGGGACGCTGAGACTCGTCGGAGGGATTCCTGCCGCGGACAAGAAGATACAGCTTCTTGAAGGCCCACATGAACAGGCCGTAGGATGCGAAGCCCCAGGAGTAGAGAAACAGGGTCAGGGCGGGCATCGTGACCAGCGCGACGACGAAGGCGACGACCAGCATCTGCCGGATGGCAGACGTCTTCTTCGACTTTTTCATCGCGGGGTATTCGACGGTGCTCACCATGAGGAAGCCCGTCAGAATTGGCACGAAGGGAATCGCGATGTCGGGAATGCGGAAGAAGGGGAAAAACTGCATTTCGAAGATCGTCAGCGTACAGAGAATACCCGCCCCGGCCGGAATCGGGAGGCCGGTGAAGACGTCGCGGTCGCTGGGCGGCGTGATGTTGAATCTGGCGAGGCGAAGCGCGCCGCAGAGAACGAACACCGACGTCGACAGCAGGCCAACGATAAGATAGTCGGCGAGATACCTGCTGAAGACGAGGAACGCCGGCGCGACGCCGAAGCTCACGAGGTCGGCGAGCGAGTCGAGTTCGGCGCCGAAGCGCGAGGTGACCGAGGTGAGCCTGGCGATGCGCCCGTCGAGGATGTCGCAGATGAGGGCAAGAATGATCAGCCACCCTGCGAGGAGATACTCTTCACGGGAGGTGAAAATGACCGACAGATATCCGCAGAACAGGTTCAGAGAAGTGAACACGCTCGGCAGAATCGAGAGATGCCGCATGGCGCGGCTCTGCTGATGAGCCGTTTCATTGCCCTGCGCAGCGAAAACCGCCACTGGTTCCCGGACGGGTTCGGAAGCGGCGGAGTTCTTCTCAGGAACGGCGGGCGATGACAGTTTCGCCTCCCTTGACCTTGTCGCCGACCTTCACGACCACAACGGCGCCAGGCGGCATGAGAATTTCGGTGCGGGAGCCGAACCGGATGAGTCCGAACCTCTCGCCGCGCGCGACCTGGTCGCCCGGATTCACCCAGCAGAGGATGCGGCGGGCGATGATTCCGGCAATCTGCCGAACGAGGACGCGGTAGCCTCCGTCATCGATCCCGATCGCGTTCTGCTCGTTGTCGAGGGACGCCTTGTCACAGTTCGCCGGGAGGAATTTTCCCGGGTTGTAATGGCGATAGGCAACCCGCCCGTCGATCGGAGAGCGATTGATATGCACATTGAATATCGACAGAAATATACTTACCCGTTTGGCAGGTCCGTCGATGAACGGCGCGTTCGGAACGTCATCGATACCGACGACCGTTCCGTCGGCGGCCGAGACGATCAGGCCTTCCCCCTGGGGAATTTCACGTTCGGGATCGCGGAAGAAGTAGATCGTGAACGCGGCGAGCACCCCGAAGACCGTCCCGAGAAACCGGGAACAGCGCGATGTCACCAGGGCGAGGAGGGTCAGCGCACCGCTGAAGAAAAATCCCTCAGGGTGAATGGGACATCGCATGCAGCATGCTCCTGAAAGCAGAAATAGTCGATCTGTCTCACCGAGCGGCATCGCCGCTCACCTGTGCATTATAGAAGCGCCCTCCGGGCCTGTCAAGCACGAGGGAAACTTGCTCCTCACCAGTCCGGGGTATCCGATTTCGGCTTGTCTGGCTTTCCGCGCCGGCCTTCCATGAATTCGCGCATTCTGTCGGGGTCCATGAAGAAGGGGTCATCGAAGATATCGTCACGGTCGCGGCTCGAGGGATCGCGCCGATATCTGCGCTGGATTTCCTTTTCACGTTCCTCCATCTGGCGGAGGAGCCGTTCGACCATGTAGGCGTTGAGCTTCTGGTTTTTCAGGGCCCGCGCGCGCTGTGATGCGTCGGGAATCTCCTTTGCAGGCCGTTTCTCTGAGTCGAGTTTCACGTCGCGCTGTTTCGCCTCCTGCTCGCTCCAGGAGGTTGATTCAGAGGCGGTTGCGTCTTCCGGTTTCAGACTGTCGCTTGCATTCGCCCGTTGTTGCTTGAGCTCGTCCTCGGCCTTCGGCGTTCCGCTCGCCATATCATCCCCAGGACGTTCCGAAGATTGCTGCCGCGTATCAGAGGCATTCGCACCAGGCTGGCCTGCCTGCTGTTTCCGCTGCTCCGAGCCGCCTTGCCCGCGTTCCGTTCCCTGCTGCTCGTTGGCCTCCTCTTTTCCAGCCTGCTGGCCTCCCTGTTGCTCCTTCTGAGTTTGTTGCTGTTGTCCTTGTTGCTGCTGACCTTGTTTTTGCTGACCTTGTTGCTGCTGTCCTTGTTGCTGCTGTCCCTGATTTTGGCTGTCTTGGGAGTTCTGTTGAGCCTGCTGAGCCGCTTGCTGTTCGGCAAGGCGCTTTTGCGCCTGTTCGAGGTTGTATCGCGTTTCAGGATCTTCACGCCGTGCAAGAGCCGACTGATAGGCATCGACCGCCTGGAAATAAGCACCCGCCTGGAAACGGGCGTTTCCGAGGTTATGCAGGGCGTCCGCAACAAGTTCCGGCGGGGAGGACGGACTCGAGGCAACGCGTTCGAATTCTGCGGCGGCTTCATCGAAACGCCGCGCGTGATAGGCGACGATCCCGAGATCGTAGGCGATCCTGGGCTCCGCGGGGGCGTCGAACCGGGCGCGCTGGAACGCCGCGGCGGCCTCTTCGAGACGGCCGGAGCGAAGTGCCGAAAGCCCCTCATCCACGTCTCGGCTTCCCCGGCACTCGGCGACTCCGGGGATGACGAGGTCCACAACAATAAGAGCAATATATATTATATCATGATATTTTTTATATATCATAGCCGTTTCAGCCAATGATCTTTTTCTCGCTCGTAGGGAATACGTTCGGAAACCATCCATTCGACCAGCAGCAGCAGGAAGGCCAGCAGAACCGGCCATTGGAACAGTTCGCGGGTCACGATCTGCGTTCCCTGATGCATGGCGGTTCTCGGGAGAGCTTCGAGAGCTTCCGCGACCTTTTTCGCGCTGGCGACGTCCTTCGCCCGAAAATAGGCTCCGCGGGCGTCATTCGCGATCCTGCGAAGCATCGCGTCGTCGAGCTTCGTCACGACCCGCTCGCCTTTGAAGGTTTTGTAGACGACGCGGCCCCACATGTCGCGCCCCTCGGGGAGGTAACTGCCTTCGAGGCTTCCGATGCCGACCGTGTAGATCGGCACGCCCCGTTTGACGGCGTCGGCAACGGCTTTCGTCACCCGCGCCTGGTCCCGGTCTTCGCCGTCGGAGACCAGGACGATCACGCGCGTCCGCGAAGCGACGTAGTCGAACCGGTCGAGCGACGTCTCGATCGCGGCGGCCAGGTTCGTGCCCTGGATCGTCAGCATCGCCGGGTCGACGCGTTCGAGGAACGTCAGGAACGCTCCCTTGTCGGGGGTCAGCGGGCACTGGACCATCGTGTCGCCGGCGAACGCGACCAGGCCGACGCGATCGTTGCGCAGGGCCCCGAGCAGGCGCTCGATGAGGGCTCGTGCGACGTCGAGCCGCGAGTTCCCGTCGATATCCGGCGCCTTCATGGAGGTCGAAACGTCCAGCGCGACGATCACGTCCATCCCGCGGCCCGTCACCTGTTCTTCCACGTTGCCGCCCGTCGGTCGGGCGAGACCGACCCCGATGAGGGCGAACGCCAAGAGCATCATCAGCCACTTGTTCACGGGGCGGCGCGTCGGCTGGTGCGCCGCCATTCTCGAGATCATCAGGTTCGTGGCGAACCGCTCGCGTCGCGCCTGAAGGTCGGTGATGACGCGGCGGGCGAGCAGGGCGGCCCAGATCAGGCCGGCAAGCGTCAGAAGCAGGTTCGTCGGTTCTTTGAACATTCAGAACACCCTCGCGAAGACTCTGCCGCGCAGGAACAGCTCGATGGCGAGCAGCGCGAACGCCGGCAGCAGGAACCATTCGGCGCGTTCGGCATACTGGACGGTGCGGCCGACATCGATCTTGCCCTTCTCGAGTTTCGATATCGTCTCGTATATCGATTCGAGCGTCGTATTGTCGGTCGCCCGGAAGTATTTTCCCTGCGTCACGTAGGCGATATCCTTGAGCAGTTGTTCGTCGATCTTCGGAATCATCAGCGAGCCGTCGGGGTTCCGCGCATACTGGCGGCCCATCGGCGTATCGACGGGAACCGGCGCTCCCTCGACGCTGCCGACGCCGATCGTGTAGACACGGATTCCGCGTTCGGCAGCGACCTTCGCGGCTTCGAGGGGATCGACGACGCCGGAATTGTTTTCGCCGTCTGTCAGCAGAATCACGACCTGGTCGCGTTTCTCGCCGGGCGTTTTCTTGAACTTGTAGACGGCGTTGATCAGCGCGTCTCCGATCGCCGTGCCGTCCGCCCTGATCATTCTCAGGTCCGAACGGCGCAGCAGTTCGGTAACGACGCCGTAATCCATCGTCAGCGGACACTGCGTGAGGGCGAGACCGGCGAACACGACGAGGCCGAGCCGATGATCACGGATGCCGTTGATGAACCGCTCGGTGATCGACTGGGCGGCTTTCAGCCGGTTCGGCTTGAAATCCTCGGCCGCCATACTGCCGGAAACGTCGAGAGCGAGCATGATGTCGATTCCCTGCCGGTTCACCGTCTCGTGCTCAATGCCCCACTGCGGCCGCATGAGCCCGAGAACGAGCAGCACCAGCAGGGCGAAGCGCACCAAGTCGGGAAGCCAGATGAGCCGCACGCGCAGGGAGGGCTCGGCTCCGACGAGCCGATGCGCGAGGGGAAACCGCAAACCGCCGCGCTTGAGAGGCCCGACGACGAGCAGTTTGTACCCGATCGCGAGGCCGATGAGGGCCGCAAGCAGGATGAACTCGGGGTCGAGCCATCTCATCGCCGCCAGTCCTCCCTCGCGACGAGCGCATGGAACCGGCTCCACAACTCGTCGAGCGTCAGGGCCCCGAGACTGCCGCGCGCGTATTTCACCTCGTCGCAGTGCGAAAGCAGGCTCAGCGTTTCCTGGTAAAGCGGGACAGGAACATGATATTCGGGAAACGCCCGCATCAGCTCATCCGTCGTGGCGGCAGCGCCTGTTCCGATGGAATACCGGCCGTGCAGGAACGTCTTGAGTATTCCGGCAAGCGATTCGCAGATGTCCTTGCTCCGGCCTTCGTGCCAGACGGGCGACGACTTGAGCCGCGCCAGCGCGTCGAGCGCTTCCCGGCGATGATCGACCACTCGCTCTTCCGCTTGGGCGTGTTCCCGCGCCTCGCTCCTCCGGCGCCACCATGCCGCAATCCTGAACAGGAGCCATACGAAAAACCAGAACAGGAAGACGTCTACAAGAAGGGACCACCAGTCGAACGGGATCGCCGCCGGGGGCTTGAGGCCGTAAATGACCTCGCCGGGCGGCAACGGAGACAAAGACGCCGACGCCGAGGCGACTCCGGCTAGGAGCGCATCGGGACGGCATCTTCGAATCTTCATCGGAACGGCCTCGCCGTCATTTTTCCGCCCGGCCCGCGGAAACGGCGGCGGAAGCCGGCTGGAACGCGGTCTGGATCGCTTCGTCGATTACGCGCACGTCTTCCTGCCGGGCAAGATCGGCAATGAGTTCCGCGATTCTGGAGCTTTTCTTCTGCTCGAGCAGTTCGAGCCGGGCCTGCTGGCGGGCGAGCTCGGGGGGCGTCCTGCCGCCGGGATCGACCCCGTGAATGAGGTAGACGACCCACGCCCCTCCGAGTTCTACCGGGCCGAGCAGGCCGGTCGGCGGATCAGTTTCCCACCGGATCGCTTTGAGGGCCGGGGGGAGTTCCTGAGGCGTGCCGGAAAGGTGGTCTCCGACCGTTTGCGGGGTGGACGCCGGCTGACCGGCAACGTATGCCCGCGCGGACGCCTCGTCGGGGAAGGCATACACGCTGTAGGTGACGCGCATCGGCCCCTGATACCGCTCTTTGTTTTTCTCGAGATGCAGGCTCACCGCCTGCTCGTCCACCTGGACATCCTTCAGCGCGTGGTCTTCGAGATATCGCATGATCGCGAGGTTGTCCTCGAACCGCCTGACCTGCTCGTGGAAGAGGGGCTGGCGATCGATGCCGGCACGGGCCGCCGCCCGCCGCAGAAGTCGCTCGCTCATCAACTCCTGAACGGCGTTGTCGACGGCCTCTTTCGGTGCGCCCTTCACGGGGAGTTTCGCGCGGAGGAGTCGTTGTTCGACCTCGGCGAGGGATATCACCGATTCGTTTCCGAACCTGACGGCGGTCGTGGATGTTGCGTATACCTGCGTCGGGTTGAGGCCATTTTCGAGCATCAGCCGGCGCTGGACATCGTAGACCCGCCCAAGGCGTTCGAGGCAGCGGCGGATCGGGGCCTCGACGGCGCCGGCCTGCGCGGGATCGGCGGTTTTGATGAAAACGAGTTCGGCCAGGGCCTTTTCGTAATCACCGAGCTTGTCCATGCAGATATCGGCGACGGAACGCCGCAGGGCGAGGGCGCGTGCCGTTGCCGGTTCGGCGGCCAACGCCGTCTCCATCACGGTCACGGCCTCGCGGACGAGCCCGTGGGCCAGCAACTCGGCCGCATACGCTCTTCCCGACTCGAAGCGGCTTCTCACCGTTCCCGAGCGCCCCTCGACATGCCAGTACAGATACAGTCCGAGTGCCAGACCCCCGACGAGCAGGAGCAGTATCGCATTTATCCTCGTTCGCAGGCCAATCGCCCCGTTCATGTGGTGCCTCCGGAGTATTCTATAGTATTAGATTTTATCCGCCCGAAGCGGCGCGTTTTTCACGTTCGGCGAACAGCCTGCAGATCGGCCGGATGACGGATTCGCCCGCACTCAGCCGGATAACGTCGATCCCGAGCCGTTTCGCGCGCGCAATCAGGGCGGCCCGGTCGCGCCGGGCCTCATTCATGCATCTCTCGACCGAAACCGGATCGGACGTATCCCAGATCGTCTCCTCGCCGGTTTCGGGGTCTTCCAGTTCGATCAGGCCGACGTCGGGCATCGTCGTTTCCCGGGGGTCCTCGACGAGGACGAGGATCAGGTCGTGACGTGCGGCGGTGATCCGGAGTTCGCGCTCCATCGCGGGAAGACTGATGCCGTCGGTGACGAGGAACACGATCGAGCGGCGGCGCAGGGAGTGATTCAGAAAGGCCAGCGCCGGCCTGGCGTCGGACGCCTTTTCCTCGGGCAGCGTATACATCAGGTCGCGGATCAGCCTCAGGACGTGCGTCCGCCCCTTCGCCGGCGGCACGAACTTCTCGACGCGGCTGGTGAAAAGGCAGATGCCGACGCGGTCGTTATTGCGATCGGCCGCCATCGCCATCGCGGCGGCGAATTCGACGGCGGTCTCACGTTTCTCGCGCGAGCCGGTGCCGAACGACATCGAGGCCGAGAGATCGAGGGCGACCGCCATCTGCAGCTCGCGTTCCTCGATGTGCTCCCGGACGTGAAGTTCGCCCGTGCGGGCCGTGACCCGCCAGTCGATCGACCGGTATTCGTCACCGCGTGAGTATTCGCGAATGCCCGCGAACTCGATGCCCCGGCCTTTGAATACCGACCGATATCCGCCGGCGTAGACCGAATCGACGAGATGACGCGTCCGTATCTCGATATGGCGGATTTCGGCCAGCAACTCGCGGGGAAGCATTCAATCCCTCTCTTTCAGGGAACCGGCACGCCGTCCGACAGTCGCCGGACGATCTCCTCGGAATCGATCTCGTCGGCTTCCGCCTCGTAGGTCGGGATGATGCGGTGACGAAGAATATCGGGCAGAATGGCCTTCACGTCGTCGGGTTTCACGTACGGCCTGCCGGCGATCAGCGCGATCGCCCGTGCGGCCCTCGCGAGATAGATCGAGGCGCGCGGCGAGGCCCCGTAGCGGATATACCCCTTCAGTTCGAGACGGTATTCCTGCGGTCTGCGTGTCGCATCGACGAGGCGGAGGATGTATTCGACGATCTTCTCGTCGACGTAGACTTTTTTCGCCATCTCGCGCAGCCCGGCCACGCTCTTCGCGTCGAGCACCGGCTTGATGACGTCGAGCGTGTGCGCCTCTTCGGCGAGGCCCATGCGCTGGACGACAAGGCGTTCCTCCTCGAACCCGGGGTAGCCGACGTTCACCTTGAACAGAAAGCGGTCGACCTGCGCTTCGGACAGGGCGTAGGTTCCCTCGGTTTCGATCGGGTTCTGGGTCGCGAGCACCAGGAACGGTTCGGGCAGTTTGAACGTCTCATGTTCGATCGTCACCTGACGCTCCTCCATGCCTTCGAGAAGCGCGCTCTGGACCTTGGCCGGCGCGCGGTTGATCTCGTCGGCGAGGACGAACTGGGCGAAGATCGGCCCCTTGTGCGTGAAGAACGCCGTCTTCTGGGGGTCGTAGATGCGCGTTCCGATCAGGTCGGCCGGCAGCAGGTCAGGCGTGAACTGGATGCGCGAGAAGTCGACGGTGATCGTGCGGGCGAGCGCCTTGATGGCGAGGGTCTTGGCAAGGCCCGGCACGCCTTCGAGAAGGATGTGCCCGTTGGTGATGAGGGCGGCGATAAGCCTGTCGAGCAGGTGCTTCTGCCCGACGAGAACCTTGCCGACCTCGGATCGCACCTGGGCGACGATCTTGCCGGCCTCCTCGATGCCGGACTTCAGGGCGGGGTCGATTCCAGCGTTCATCGGTGGGTCTCCTGTCTGTGGATGAGGGAACGCACGATCGTGCGCGCGTCGTCATGGAGTGCGCTGAAGGGGCGCGAGGGGAGCATCCGCGCATAGGTCACGCCTTCCCACTCGTCGACGACCGGCTTCATGCGCGACGAGACGGCGGGCGGGAAATGCTCTTCGGCGGTCCGCCGGAGCTCGTCGGGCGTCTGCTCCGGCTTCATTCTCGGATTCGCCGCAACGAGGGCCTTGTGGAAAATATCAAAGTATACTCTATAGAATTCGAGCGTCGGTTCCTTGTATTCGATCTTGAGGCGCTCGACCTCCCGCTCGAAATCAACCTTCTCCGCGGAAGGAGTGGCGACGGAAACGATCTTCGCGTCCTCGACGGCCCCGGTCTCCGACGTATTTGGAGCACCCTCGTCGGTCGCAGGGGAAACGCGCGTTCGCGACGATGCCGCGCGGCCGCTCATGTACCAGGAAAGCAGAATCGGCAGACAGATCACGGCGGCCGTGATGAGAAGAAGCATCGAAAACGCCTTGAACAGGCTCATTCCGCCGCCGTTCGCGACGCGCGAGGCGTCGTCTTCCTCCGGTGCGGCCGGCTGCGTGCTTCCCTGCCCCGCCGCGCTCTCGTCTTCAGGGGGAAGCACCTTCACCTTGATCGCCTTCGAACTCACGCTTCGGCCGTCGGGCAATTTGAACCCCATGGCGGGGATCGTGAACTCGCCTGGGCCGCGCGGCACAAGTTCCAGCGACGTCTGTACCTGGACCTGGCCGACGCCGTTGATGAAACTCATGTTCTGAGCCGTTCGTCTGCCGGCAATGTCGAAGTCGGGTATCGAATCGACGTTGGGTGTGATGATCTGACGGCCACCTCCACCGCCGAGCGCCTGCGACAGGGTGAGCGTCAGTGTCAGGGACTCGCCGAACCTGACGGTCGTCCGGTCGACCTCCGCGTCGAGAGAGGCGTCCAGTGCGACGCCCGGGACGACTGCGAGAAGAGACACCAGCATCACGAGCAAGGCAACGTGCCGCAGGTGCGAATCCCGCAGTCGCATTCCGGCCTCATGGATCAGGTGACAGGTCTTCGGCATCGTGGAACCCACCTCGCATATCGTTTTTCGACCTCTTAGACCTGCGTATCATACCCAAAGTTCCAGGAAAATTCGGATATTTTTTCGGCGAGCGCGGTGAATACGATCGTCACCAATCACCCCGGCCTGTGATACAATTCGAGCCATGACACAGGGAACAACGCTCACGCATGTTTTCGGCGCGGCTGTGGCCGTCTGCCGCGTCTGCCGCAACTCCTGCGGATACTGCGCTTTCCGGAACGTCGAATGCGGCCTGGTTTCTCTCGAACAGCTCTCCGCCGAATTCGCCGGGTTCGCCAAGGGAGGCGCCGTGCAGGTTTCTCTCATGTCCGGCGAATCGCCGCATGAGTATCCCTCGATCCAGTTCGCCCTCAAGCGGGAATCCTGCATTTCGTACGCCGAGTATCTCCGGAAAGCGTGCTCGCTTGCCGTGGAGGCGGGACTTCTTCCGGTCGTCGAAGCCGGCGCCCTCGCCCCGTTCGACATCCAGACGGTTTCCGAAGCGGCCGCCTCGATCCGGTTTTCCCTCACCGCCGCGGGCCTGCACGGGAAAGGCGAAGCGCATGCCGAGGCCCGAAGCCGCGGCCCGGATCACGCGAAAGGGCTGATCGAGCAGGCGCACCGGTGGCAGCTTCCCTACCATCTCGATTTTCTGATCGGCATCGGCGAAACCGAAGCCGATCGTCACGAGTTCATCAAGACCATCGGCGCCTTCTGCGGAGCGGATCCGTGGCTGCAAGACGTCCGCCTGGTCCCGTTCCAGCCCGTCCCGGGAACCCCGATGAGCAGCAGGCCGCCTCTCGGGTTCGACCAGACCGCCGCGGCCATGTGCGTTCTTCGCGAGGCGTTTCCCGTTCATTGTCGCGCGATCGCGCCCCACCTCTTCTCGCGGTTTGCCGAGCTCGCCGGGCACGGGCTGAACGATCTCGGACCGCTTCCCTTCCTGAACGGCGATCCGGTCATGCCGGGCTTTCCCGTTCCCGCGTTTGAGACGCTGAAAAACAGGCTGGCCGAGCATAACATTCTGCTCAGCGAGCGGCTCCCCCTGACGACGCCCGCGGCCGAGAACAGGGGTTCCATGTCAGCGGTTCTGGCCACCGTGCGAAACAGGATCGTGAACCGCAACCAGGCGAAAATCAAGCTGATCGACGACAAGCACTGCTTCGTCTGCGGCCCCAGGAACCCTCAAGGGCTCCAGATCACCCTTCAGAAGAACGACCCCGGCACCTGCTCCACGGTCTGGACGTCGGGCCCGGCGCACCAGGGCTACGCCGGGATCGTTCACGGGGGCATTCTCACGACGCTGCTCGACGAAATGATGGGTCACGCGATCATCTCCACCGGCGTACTCGCCGTAACGGCGGAAATGCGTATCAAGTTTCTGCGCCCCGCACCGATCGGCTTCCCGCTGACCGTCGTCGGAAACCGTACGGACGGTCGCGGTCGAGTGCATCTTGCGAAAGGCGTCGTGATGATGGCGGACGGCACGGTTCTGGCCGAGGCCGAAGGACGGTTCGTTGAGTGCTGAAGCAATCTTTCGACCTTTTCTCCGTTTCATGGTAAAAATATCAATCGCAATCCCTGCAAGGAGCGTATCGACATGAAAGCGCACAAGGAAAAACTCAGAGTCATTCTGTACACCTCCCATCACATGGTTCGCGGTGAGGTGCATCTGTATGAGAACAGTCGCCTGTCAGACATTCTCAATGCCGACACGGCGACCAAGGACTTTCTCCCCATCACCAATGCGAAGCTAACCGATCTTCGCACCGGCAGCGTCGTCGAAGTGGCGTTTCTCTCGGTCAACCGGCGCCAGGTTGAGATGGTGCTCGAGGATGACGAGGCGATCGCGGTTTTCAAGGCCCGCGACATGATCTCCAAGCGCCGGTACGCCGATGCCCTCCAATTTGCCCAGCGCGCGGTCAAGGCGGTTCCGCGCGATGCCGAGGCCCAGTATCTGCTCGGCCTCTGTCTCGCGAAAACCGGCGATCCGCGAAGCGCGAAGGCGGCGTTCGAAGCCTGCCTCAAGCTCGATCCGAATCCCGAACTTTCCCAGAACGCCCGGGAAATGCTGAATTCGCTGTGAGCTGACGCCATGCATCGCCACGAGCCCCGGGAGCTTCGTCGTTCCTCCCCGAATCACCCGTTTTCATTCCGCGGATATGCGCTGATCCTGCTTTTGGCAGGATTCCTGACGGCGCCGTTTTCCGCATCCGCCGCTCCTGTCAGGCTCGTCATTCTCCACACCGGCGACATCCACGGCCACATGTCGCCTCAGCCTGACCCGACGACGGCGAGCGAACCCAAGCCTCTCGTCGGCGGGTACGCGGCGCTCGCGACCGTCGTCGACCAGGAACGCCTTGCCGCGCTGAAATCCGGTGGTATAGCATTATATATGGATGGCGGCGATTCGTTCCAGGGCACCCCCGTCGTCGACGAGACCAAGGGAATGTGCATGATCGCCGCGAAGAACCTCCTCAGAACCTTCGCCGTCACGATCGGAAACCACGATTTCGATTACGGGGTCGCGGGGCTCGCTTCAGCGGCGGCGGCGGCTCGATACCCCATGCTCGCCTGCAACGTGTTCGACACGAAAACCGGTCGGCTTCTTCCCTTCCTGAAGCCCTACGTCAGGCTTTCCCTCAAGGGAATCGACGTCGCTTTCATCGGCCTTCTCTCCCCGGACACCGCGCGCATTTCCCTCGCGGAAAACGTCGAAGGGGTCGATTTTCGCGATCCGGTACCGATTCTCTCCGAACTCATTCCGCGACTTCGAAGGCAGGGGGTCGATTTCGTCGTTCTTCTCTCGCATGTAGGACTGGAAGACGACAAGAAGCTCGCAGACGCCGTTCCGGGCATCGACCTCATTCTCGGAAGTCACAGTCACACCCCGATGACCGAGCCCTTCTTCAGTGAGCAACGGCTTGTCCCGATCATCCACAACGCCTTCGACAACCGCGTCGTCGGGAAAGTCACGCTTGACCTGGAGCCGTGGCGAACGGTCATCCAGTATGAGCCGATTTCGATGTATATCGCATCCTATCCTGAAAATTCGGCGATGAAGCGTCTCGTCGCCGGGTATCAGGATGAAATCGATGCAAAGATGAGCGCCTTCGTGGGCACGTCTTCCGTCGACCTGATACGCGGAATCATCGGCGGGGACTCTCCCGAAGGGTCTTTTATATCAGACGCTATACGTCAGATCGCCGGCGCCGATTTCGCCTTCACCAATATCGGCGGAGTGCGCTACCCGGTCTGGAAGGGCCCCGTGACGAAGAATGATCTGTTCCTGCTGCAACCGTTCCTGAACTATGTCGATGTCATCACCATGACCGGCGAGCAGATCGTCGAGTTGATGGAAAAATCACTCTCTGCGGGATTTTCACCGGTTACCGATGCGGACAACCAGTTCGCAATGGAGAATTTCAAACTGCGCGCGAGCGGCATGATACGGGAATTTCAGGGGGAATACGGGTATCTGATTCCTTCGAATCTCAAAGTCACTTTCGATCCACATCGCCCCCCGATGAAACGCATCGTCGAGATCACCGACGACAGCGGCGGAAAGCTCGACCCGAAGCGCCGTTACAAGGTCGCGTTGAACTCGTATATGAGCACGGGCGGCGATGGATACACGTATCTGAAGTCGATGAAACGCACCACCACGGGCATTCTTGTCCGGGACGCCATCGAGCGGTATATCGAATCCTCTGGTGGAATCAGCGTCCTCCCGCCCGTGCGCATGAACAACACGGCGCTCACCGTCGAGCCGATTCAATAATCCAATGGCAAAAGCCTGGTTCAAGGACCGCCTGAACGATCCGTGGCTCCGAAAGGCCCGCCAGGAGCAGTTCCGCTCGCGCGCGGCCTACAAGCTCGAGGAAATCCACCGCAAATACAAACTGCTGAAGCCCGGCATGAAGATTCTCGATCTCGGAGCTGCGCCCGGCAGCTGGACGCAGATGGCCCTTCACTGTCTGAACGGGAAAGGGCTCGTCGTCGCCATCGACCTCCTCCCGATCGACCCGATCGAGGGCGCCATCATTCTCCAGGGCGATATACGTGCCGAAGAGTCGCAAAAGAAGATCGCCGATGCCGCCAAAGGCAAGTTCGACGTCATTCTGAGCGATATGGCGCCAGACACGACCGGCATCCACCATGCCGACACATCGAACTCCGCCGCCCTGGTGACGCTTGCTCTCGATCTCTGCGCCAAGTGGCTCAAGCCCGGCGGCAGCTTCGTGGCCAAGGTATTCGAAGGCTCCGAATACAAGGATCTTCATTCCGAGGCAAAAAAAAAGTTCGAGTTCCTCAAATCCGTCAACCCCGAAGCCTCCCTCACGAGAAGCCGCGAAGTCTACCTCGTCGGAACCGGCTTCAAAGGCAATGCTCCGACGTAATCGGACATCTGGCATGCCGATCGTCGTGAGATCGGCGGGGTCTGCCGCAGAAACGCCGGTCGGAATAATCTTGGCCGGCAGATTTGAGTTTTCCCGCTGACAGCGGTCATACCATTTCCGATCCGTTTTCGACGATTCATCACGAACTGTTGTCCGGCATGATGCAGGCTGTCATTGGCGGCATATCTCCCGTTCCATTTTGGTTCGCAGGGGAATATAATCTTGTATGATCGATACCCGGCAAGCACTTTTGCGCAGGAAACGAGTCTTGAAGAATAGAATTCTAATATATATAGTTTTATTATTTATATTTCCTGGTATGGCGGCATCGCAGAACGCTTGGCCCGTCCGCGGCCCCGTACGGATTGGGGCCCAGTTTCATGATTTTCAGAACTACGGGAAGGTGCCGTATCTGCATGGGGGCCTCGACGTGCGCGCCCCCGCGGGGACGGTCGTCTACACGCCGGTGTCCGGGAGGGTGACGATTTCGAGTTACCGGATCGAGGCGTCACGCGTCCCTCTCAGATTCGCCTACATACGAAGCCCGTTCACCCCGTCGAGCGATCTCTCGTCAAAATATATCGAAGTGAGTATTGTCACAAAAGACGGGACGAACTGGTGTTTCCGGCACCTCGATCCGGGGTCGATTCCCTACCATCTTCTCTCGAAAGCCCAGAGCGGGGCGGACGTCGTCGCCGGCGATTCGATCGGCAATGTCGTCCCTTGGACGGAACCGGTTCTGCCGGTGACGGAAAAATACGACCATATCCACCTGGAAGTGATCGCTTCGGACGGCTCGTATCTCAATCCGGTTCCTCTGCTGGAGCCCGTGCCGGACACCCAGGCTCCGACGATCCACGGCATCTGGGCGGTTCCGAACGAGGAAACCGTAGCCTTCGCCGGCGCCAACGGCAACCTCGAGGTATTCGGCGATATCGATTTCGTCCTGGCCGTCACTGATTCTCTGCCGGGCGGCGGATATCTCTATTCCCCCTATCGTGTGCGGGCGTCGATCCGCAGGCTCGAGGCCCCGGCAGGCATCGTCATCCCTTTTTCCGACGTGTTCAAGTTCGACAGGCTCCCGATCCGGGGCGACAGAACTCAACTTGGCACCGTCATCTACAAGGAGCGTCTGAAAACGCCAATGGGCGTATTAGAATCGAACGGAGCCGGAGGTCCCCGATTCTTCCTCATGAACCTGACGAACGGCAATCCAGCGCTCGGTTACAAACCGGAATACGCGCTTCGCACCTCGGATCTCGCCGACGGCCGCTACGCCCTCGATGTCGAAGCCTCTGACATCGCCGGCAACACCGCATCCGCCACCCTCGGATTCACCGTCAGGAACAGACGCTGAGACGTTCTCCAGCCCGGTTCTCAGATCGCGATCTCGATCGTGAACACCGTGCCGCCGAGGGACAGCTTGTCGCCTGACCGGACTCCGGATACGGCTTTTACGGGAATGCCGTTGATTTCCGTAACGTTCGACGTCGTCTGCGGCACCGCGGCGAACCCGTCCCCATCACGCCTGATAAGGAGATGCCGGCGGCTCACCTCCGCCGCGGTCATCGAAATATTGCACTCTTTCGCACGGCCGATCAGCACCTCCACGCCGCGCCCCTCGAATATCCTTCCGTTCTCATCCGTGAGTTTCACGATGATGGAGGCCGACGCAGGCACCGCTTCGCTCTGCCGCAAAAATCCGCTTCTGGAAATCGTCTTGTCCGAGGAGCCGGCCTTCTCGAGCGGTTGCGGCGCGCCCGGCATGCCAACCGTCGCATCGACAGCCTGGATGTTCCCCGAGACGCCGCTCCGGGCAACCGTCTTTTTCGATGTGTCGAAGGCTTCGGCCGGCTCTTCTTGCCTCACATCGACAACAGGCATCTCGGCGGTTTCGCCGGGTTCTTCCGCCGCCGGCTTCGGTGGTTCATCAGCCCGCTGAACGACCTCAGAAGAACCGGGAGGAGTTTTGGGTCCCCCCGCCGGTATCGCAACCGGTTCCTTCGGAACGTCGTTCGGTTCGGGTTTCGGCACGGAAACCGGCATTTCGAGCGTTCGCTCGGCTCGAGGCCCCTGATTCTGCCGATCGGCGGGCCCGGGAGAAGCCGTCACAACGGGCATCGCCTGCGTCGAATCGGCGGCAGGGGGCACGTCCTGAGGAGGCGTCGCCGATAGATCGGAAAAAAACTGCTCGCGAGCCTTCTGGAGTTCCTCGAAATTCAGAAACAGTGATCGCGTCGACATGAGACCAGGATTCTTCTTCTGGTAACGCCAGACGGCCCATGCGACGATCAGCAGAAGAATGCCGCCGACCAGGACGTGCAGGTGATACTGCTTCTCTTCCGCTTTCGCGACGAACGCAACATGGAGTGTTGCTCCTCCCGTCGCGGCCTGTGCCAGTTTGAAATCCGCAACCGACGCATTCGGGAACGGGAGAAATTTGACCCGATATTTCCCTCCCTTCCCGTTATCCGATGCGATTTCAAGCATCGAGTCGCCCGACAGCTGAACTTCCGGCGTCGGGGCAACGAGCCCCATGAACTGCACCGCCGCGGGATCGAACGTCAACCGCCAGGCGGGGCCGCTTCCGGGGGGGACAGCGACATCGACGACGAAGAGCGCGCCGGGATCCGACTCGTCGGGCCCGGACAAGGTCTGCGCCACGACGCACGGACTCGCCGCCGCAAAACAAATTATAACTAACAGTATATTCAACACTCGCCTTGTCATCGAAGCGTACATCTCCCGGTTCGTCGTTTTTGCGTCAGAGATTCAGCGGGCCGCCTGCTACATTCCAGGCTGCCATCCCGGGAACCATTCGATCAGTTCCTGAACGCTCGCCTTGTGGCTGCGCCTGCCGCCGAATATACTCTTGATGAAGTTCCGCTTTCCGCGTTTTTTTGCCTTGGATTCCAGGGCTTTCGCCATAAGTTCCGGCCGATCCCAGGTGCCGCTGACCGTCAGGTCGAGATACGGCAGACCGGTTGCTTTGTCCTGGAGCACGCGGGTCATGGAGCCCATTTTCCGACCGAGTTTCGTGCGACGGAGGGGCTGCGGGTTGAAGACGATCTTGCCGGCGAGTTGGAGCTTATACGGATCGAAGGCGCTGTCGCTGATCTCGAGGCGCATCTCGGGTCCGGCGAAGAGCGCATCGGCAACACGCACCCGGCCTCGCTCCATCGTGTCGCCCTCACTGCTGACGTAAAGATTCAGCCTGCTCTCGGTGAACTCGGGCTTTTCGAGAAATTCCAGGCCAATATGCGAGACCATTTCGGGATCGAGCGGCATCTGTTCGATGACGAGGCCCTTCAGGCGCAACTGAAACACTGCGTCGCGAGCACCGCCGGCCGTCTGCTCGGCCGTGAACTCGCCGCCCAGAATCCCCTTCAGGCCGAAGCCGCTTCCGCCCGCGATCCCGCCGCCGAGCGTTCCAAAATCGACGCCATCGATGCTTCCGGCGAGCTTGAAATTCGCCGTTTTCCCGGGCATCAGCCTGCCGGAGGCGGACGACAGGCGCACACGCCCCTTCATCACGCCAAGATCGCACTTCGAAGCGACCGCGATTCCCGTGCCGAGATCGTAGTTCAGCGCCACGGCACCGGGGCCGATCGGAACGGTCCAGGATCGCCCCTCGCTCGTGTAGCGGATGTCCACGGATTCTGTCTTCACGTCGACGTCGAATTTCGGCGCATCGAGCGTGCCTCCGAGATTGACCGTGCCGCTGAACGCTCCCTCTTTCGGGAAGGACACCGTCGACAGCTTCAGGCCGGACAGCATGGCCAGCAGGTCGGACGGATATGCCCTCTCGACGACGCCCTCCATCGTCAGTTTCGCGCTCTTCTGGGGATCGACCACCTGGCCTTTCGAAATCGAGATGAGGGAACGGCCGAACGCGGCCTTCACGTTGCGCCACTCGACGACCGGCTCCGGACGTCCCTTCCTTCGCGTCAGGAGAATCGTCGCATCGAGCGCGCTGACCGGCTCGGGAATGCCGGTCCATCTGAAACCGCCTCCCTCGATCCTGACCTCGCCCTCGCCGCCGTACCGATTTCGCCCTCCGCTCAGGTTCAGCTTCCCGCCGATTTTTCCGGTCACGTTCGTCAGTTTTCCGGCGACGCCGGCCGGAAGGAAGCCGCCGTTCAGGATATCCATGAGCCGCGCGGCATCACCTTCTGTCAGAGAGGCCGTCAAATCGTCGATCATCGGCACGAGCCGCTTTCCATCGCGTTCCAGAGACGCCCTTCCGGACAATTCGAGCGCTCCGCCGACGGCCCGGGCCTTCCCGTTCGTGATCGCGCCGGCGAATCTTCCGGGCGCCGTCTGAGCGAACTCCAGATGAGCGGAAATGCCGCTCACGTCTACGGGCAAAATCTTGCCGGCCCCGATCTGCAGCGGGATCCGAAGATCGAGACCGTCGACGTCGGCGGCGGCTTTCGCCGTAAGCGCCTCGAACGTTCCCGACGCGACAAAATCGACGGTAACCGGGCCATCGACGGCAAACGGCAGGTTGAACTTTCCGATCCGGGCGACTTCGCCCATCAGCGTCTGCAGGCGCCTGCTCCCCCCCTTCATTCTGAGATTCCTGATGCGTCGCGAGGAAGGTTCTATCGCCGCCTCGAGGTCGAGGATCGTATCGAACACTCTGGTGTTCCCGTTCAATTTCAGCGTCTGGGCCCTGGCTCCCCTGGGTCGTCCCCAGGTCAGACGGCTGTGCAGGCCGTCCAGAACGAAATCGACGCCTCCGGTCGAGATTTTCGCATTTTTTGTGGAAACGTCGCCTCGATATTCCCCGTCCTCGCCCATGTTCAGCGCCAGGTCGAACGGCATGGCTGCTGAAACGCCGCCGGCTTTCACGTCCAGCCGCGGACAGGAGATCGACCCGGCAAGGGACGGGCGATTGAGCCGGCCATTGCCCTTGAGGTTCAGGGTGAACGCGCCCCCGATCACGATCCCGAGCTTTTTCACCGCCGCATCGACGTCGGGGTGTTCGCGCAAGGCAGTCAGGAGCGGGCCGAAGTCGTCGCCTCTCCATACGATCGCCAGATCGTCGATCTTCGGTTCGGCGAGATTCATCACGGCTCGCGCAGTCCCGGGGAAGCCGAACAGTTTCAGCGTCGCATCGGCCGCGAGTCGCGAGGGCCTGCCCCGCGATCGGTCGAGGGGTTCATCGGTCTCGAGCCTGAGTTCGACGTCGTCGAGCCACCAGGATTTCTTCGCGCGCCGAAGGCGGAACTTCTTTATATGCATAGATATATTCTGGGTGCCCGTCGCCGACGTGAGATGGGCCTCGAGGACCTTGTCGCCCTCGACGTCGAGGGAATCGAACCGTGGAGTTCCCTTCAGGCCGAGACTGTTCCAGAATTTACCGCCAGAGATGACGAACGGCTTCCCTCCGTCGAGCCGTGAAACGACGGCGATTGTATACGAATCGATTTTTTTCCCCCCCGCCTGAACGGCGATGCGCCCGGACGACTCGGTAACGAGCGAGTCAATGCTCGCGGAAACGCTGGCAAGGTCGATCGTCCCTCTCGAGAGCATCAGGACACCACCAAGGCGGAGCCTGTCTTCGGGATGTTCCCGGCTGACGAGGCAGGCACCGCTGAGATCGACGACAGCGCGCCCCTGGTCGATACGCTCGGGGGCGGGCAGTTCGGCCTCGATCCGAAGAGGGCCCACCAGATCGACGCGGGAAAAGTATTCCGACAGTTTTCCGGCAGCGGTCCGGGGAAGCAGCTTGAGAGGGACGATATCCCACAGGCTTCCGCCCTCTCTGATGCCAGCATCGAGCCTCACATCGCCGTAGGCGATCATGCCGCGCTCGCGAAGCCGCTCGAGGCGAATGCCAGCATGGCCAGCGTTCCGACTGACACGCGCCTGGAGGGTGGTCCGCATCTCGCTCTCGGATTTCCATCGTCCCTCGATCGTCATCCGCTCTCCGCCGAGATCCGAAGCAAAGCTGGCGACGGCGTTTCCGGGGGGGGTAAAGTCGATGCCGCCGACGTGCGATGTCGGCATGCTCGCGATGAAGCCGTCGCAGCGCGTGATGAGCGCCTGACGGTTTTGAAGACGCGCATTGACGTTCAACCGCTCGAGGGGAACAATCCCTGGAAGCAGGAGATCGAAGCTCGCGACGCCGATTTCAATGCAGGACTCGACGAGCGGCGCGCCTTCCGTCGACGACGCCATCATCGTCACCGCGCCGCCGATCTTCGCCCCTTCCGGCAGGAGGGCTTGAAGCGGGGACAGGTCACCGAAATCGAGGACGCCGGAAAGACCCCGCACGCGCTCAATGAAAGTTTCCCCAGCCTTCGCGACGATGAATCGCACATTCATCCGCTCTTTCTTTCTCCGATCGAACAAACTTACGAAGCGCCCCCGCTCTCCGATGTTTCTGATCAGGAGATCGACTCCCTGCTTCAGGACATCCATGGATGCGGTGACATCGCCGGAGGCGCGCGTGCGGCTGACCTGCATCGTCAGCCAGGCGGGGTCATCGGCGGTCGACAGCCGAAGCACGTGGGAAATGAAGTCGGGATGGGGATATTTTCGCAGCAGGAGATTCACGCCCGCGATCTGGAGATTCCCGGGCGGTATCCGCAGAAGCTTCACCAGCGTCTGGTCCGGGAACAGGTCGCGCGGCTTGGGGATCAGGAGGCTGACGTTTTTCAGCTCGATATGTTGAAGATACCTGTCGGCAATCTGCTCCGTGAGATCCTCTTCACTCGCCGTTTCTGATCCGGTTGCCGTACCGGGCTCCGGCGGAAGGGCGGCCGCAGTCGCCACGACCGGCGGTTCTTTCTGGGGGCGGGGAGCTGAAAAGTCCCAGTTGGCCCTCCCCTCGCCGTCACGGGCAAGGACGATGGACGGATCTGTCACGATGAGCCTCTCGAGAACGATGCGCCCGAGGAAGACATCCCAAAGCGAGTACCGGAGAGTGATCCGCGGGATCGTGAGGAGCAGGCCCCCGGCTTTGACATGAGGATTCTGAACGACGAGATCCTGGATCTCGATGCCAGAAATGAGGTCGCCGGAAATTCTCCTGACGGTGAACGGCGCCTTGTCCCGGGCGAGCTCCATCAGGCCCTGTTTGACATGCCCCTCGATCACGTTGCTGTTGAGGCGGAAGAAGTTGAAGATGAAAATGCCGGCCAGCGTCGCCAGCACGAAAGCGCAGAACATCAGGAGCCGTCGCAGGATAACGCGGCGACGTCTGACCTGAATATGCCCGGCCAACCGCTCGGCGCGCCGGCGTTCGAGCTCTTGCGCGATGTCGTCAAGTTGCGTTCGTTTCGGGTCTTCCATGGAGGGAATCCGTGGTTCGTCCTCTCGGGGCTGCAATCATCTGCCGACCACAAGCCCGCTTCTCCACGTTAGCACAAACGCCCCGTTTTTTCCCCGTCTTCTCTCCGGGCTTGACTCGGCCCTCTTCTGTCGGTACATTACCTACGCATGATCAAGCCCGACCAGATAATCGGAAGACACTACAGAATCATCGCTCAACTGGGCGTCGGCGGCATGGGGCAGGTGTACAAGGCCCTAGACGTCAATCTCGGTCGGGAAGTCGCCATCAAGTTTCTTCTCGAGGCTGACTCGAACGAGGAGATTCGCCAGCGGTTCATCAACGAAGGCCGCGTTCTCGCTACGATCAACCACCGCGCCGTCATCTCGGTATACGCCTCGGATATTGACGAAGGCCTGAACGTACCCTTCCTGGTCATGGAGTTCGTCGACGGAAAGCCGATCGACCGGTTTCGCGACCAGTATCTCGAGAACCAGACGCTCCTGTTCGAACATTTCGTCGAGCTTCTCGACGGCATATCCGCCTGCCATCAGAAGGGTATTATACATAGAGATATAAAACCAGCAAATATCCTTGCGAACCGCGAAGGTCAGCTGAAGATCCTCGACTTCGGCATCGCCAAGACGGCGAAAAAGCAGACCAAGACGGGGGTCGCACTCGGCACGCCGCACTACATGGCACCCGAACAGTGTCTCGGAAAGGCCGACGTCACCCACAAGGTCGATATCTACGCCATCGGCGTCATGCTCTGGGAATTCCTCACCGGCAAGCTTCCTTTCGACGCGGGTGATTCAGCCGCTGACCCGGCCCTCGCCATCGCGCTGATGCACCTGAACGAGCCTCCGCCCCTAGAAGTCTTCACGTCGAATCCCGCCATCAGCAGGTTCGCCGATCTTCTGGGCCGCATGCTTGCAAAAAAGCCGGATGACCGGCCCGAAGTGAGCGAGGTCATGGAGACGCTCCGCAAGGAGCTCGTCTGCACGATTCCGTCCGCTGCAACCGGGCCGATCCCCGCCGTCTCTTCCGCCGTCTCCGGCCGGAGAGGCGCGATCAGGCTCATCGGTGATATTTACCAGATCCAGCGCGAACTGGGAAGCGGGGGCATGGGAACGGTTTATCTCGCCCTCGACACGTCCCTGAACCGCCAGGTCGCAATCAAGCTCATGAACGAGTCGAACGCCCGGGACACCGCCCTGGTCGAACGGTTCATTCGCGAAGGTCAGTTGCTCGCCACGGTCGGCCATCCGAATATCATGAACATCTACGCGTCGGCGATCGACCCCGAATCGGGCCGGCCGTTCCTCGTGATGGAGTATATCGACGGCGTTTCTCTTGCATCGCTGAAGCGCAACCTTCTCAAGGACCGCCGGAACGTTCCCGCCCTCATGCTCCAGTTGTTCGAGGGAATCGCGGCCTGCCACGCCCACGGCATCATCCACCGCGATCTGAAGCCGTCGAACATCATGGTTACGCGATCCGGCATACTGAAAGTGCTCGATTTCGGCATCGCCAAGACCTCGTCGAATATCACGCAAATGGGCATCACGATGGGAACGCCCGAATACATGTCTCCCGAGCAATGCATGGGCGTCAGGGACCTCACGCCTGCATCCGACGTCTACACGATGGGCGTCATTTTCTGGGAACTCATCTACGGCGACACGCCCTTCAAACCCGACACCGCCGAGAACCCCGAGTTGTCGATCGCGATGAAGCACGTTCATGCGACTCTGCCGGCCGGCGTGCTGATTCCCGACGAGTCGTTTGCCCCCCTTCTCCCCCTCGTCAGGAAGATGCTCGACAAATCCCCCGCCGCACGGCCACGGCTCGACGAACTCATCCAGGCGCTCGATGCTTATGTCGAGGCGCATCTCAGCACGGGCCAGGCCCTGCCGGCGACGCGACGGAAATCCCGCAGCATGCGCGCAAGCGGCCTGCAGGAGCTCCTTTCGGGTGAGGCGGAGGCGTCGGCCGGCCCCTTCCTGAAACGCCGGTCCACCTGGCTTGGCGCCGGCGCGATCGCCGTCGCAGCCGCCCTCACCTACGCATTTTTCCTCGGCAAGCCCGACAACACAAAACTGCTGACCCTGCTCAAAGCCCAGCTCGAACAGCAACTCACCGCGGGCCAACTCCAGGAGGCAGTTCGAACTCTCGCCGATCTCGAGTCCGAACCCGGGGGCTCCGAAGCCGCCGCCCCCTTCCGGGGAAGATTGGCCGAACTGCTCTCCGCGAAAGCCCGGTCAAGCGCCTCGGCTGGCGATGCTTCACCCGCTCTGAGCCTCTACGATCTCGCTCGGCAGATCGACCCCGGAAATGCGACCGCGACCAGCGGTTTCGAAAGCGTCAAGGCGTCGATCGACGCATTGATCGCGGCCGAAGCGAACCGCGCGCGGCTCCTGAATCGGTCGCGGGAACTGTTGCCTCTCATCCTCCCGGGATCGGGAACGGAGGAACTGGCGGGAATCATCGGCGGGCTTCGTCAGGTGGGGCTGGCAACCGAAGCGGCATCGATCGAGTCCGTTTGGATCGACACGTTCCTCGCCTCGGGCGATGCCGCCCTGGCAAGCGATCCGACCAGGGCCCTGGAGTATTTCGACGAGATACGGAAGCGGTTCTCCGAAACGAAAGGCATCGACGACCGGATCGCCGCGGCCCGCAGGCGGCAGGAGGAGGAACAGGCGCGTCTTCGCAAGTCCCGTGAAACGGCCGATCTGATCGCCCAACTCGACGATGCGTCCAGGTCATTCACCCCCGAATCAGATCCCGCGGCCTTCATTGCGCTCTGCGACACGCTCGCGCAGATGGGCGAACGCGCAACCGCCGACACATACCGCCGCACGGCCGCGGCCCGGTTGTTCGAAACCGCGGAAACCCTCCTCGCCTCCGGGAAGAAAACCGAGGCCGTCCAGGCGATGAAACGCGCTTCGGACATTTTTTCCGGCCTTCCCGGCCTCGGCGACCGCCTCAAGCAGACGGAGGATCTCATTGCGGCCGAGCGCGCAGCAGCCGAGCGGGCCGCGGCTCTCGGAAAACGTCTCTCCGATATATCGACAGAGATACAATCGCTCCGGCCTCCGGCTCCGGTCGATGAACTTCTGTCGAAGATCGGCGAAGTCGAAACGGCGTTCGCCGCAGCTTCCGCAGCCGCCGATCTCAGACGCGCAATTTTCGACAGGTATCTTTCCGCCGCTCGAAGCGTCCGGGACACCGACCCCGGTACAGCGATGGCCGTTCTTGCGGAATGCGGGAAAATCGGGCTGAGCGCCGATCTCGTCGCCTCCGAAACGAGGTTCGCCAAACAGCTCATCGCCGCCCGCGACGCCGCGGATGCGGAACGCAAGCGCGCCGCCGAACTCGAAAGACAGGTCGGCATCCTGGCTGCCGAGATCCGGTCGGTCGCCCCTCCTGCCCCCGTCGCCCCCCTGATGATGCGGATCGGTGATGTGGAAACGGCGTTTGCCGCTGCCTCCGCCGCCGCGGAGCTGCGACAGGCCCTCTTCGACCGGTATCTGACTGCGGCAAGAAGCCGGAAAGACACCGATCCCGAGTCCGCCCTGGCGATCCTGGCGGAGTGCAGGAACATCGGTATCCAGCCCGATACCGTCGCGTCCGAAGCGTCGGCGCTTTCGCAGACGGTCGCGACACGCGCGGCCCAGGCGGCGAAGCAGAAGCGCGTCTCGGATTTGTCAGCCGAACTTTCGAAGCTCGTGCAGGCCCCTTTCGCAAAGGGAGGAACGGCAATCCGAGCCCTTCTCGATGAACTGTCGGCACTTGGGGAAACCGAAAAAGCCGCAACGTTCCGTTCTGAAGCCCTCGAAACCGTCAGAACGCAGGCCGGCAAGGTCCGGACCGACGAGGACGCCCAGGAGATCCGGCGCGCCATGAAAGGGCTGATCGAGACCGGCAGTCCCGAAGAACTGGCTATATCTTCCGCTATAGAGACTTCCTTGAAGGCATGGCGGGACAAGCGGACGAAGGAAATCGAGACGGCCCTCGGGAAGGCGAAACCGGCCGAGAACACGAAACAGGTGGTCGAACTTCTTCGGGAACTGGCAGCGTTCGACGACCCTGAGCGTGTGAAATCCGCGGCCCAGGCTCTCAAGAAAAAATATCTCGAAGCGGCTTCCCGCCTGAAACAGCCTGCCCAGGCAAAAAAACTCCTCTCCGCAGCCGCCGACATCCCCCAGCTCAAGGGCGACCCCGATCTCCGGTCGGCCATCACGGCCGCCGACGAAGCCATCGCCGAAGAGGCCAGGCTCGCGCATGCCGCCGAACTCGCCAGCCAGGCGGCCAAACCGCCCGTCGTCGTCAAACCGCCGCCGGTCGAGATCGCTCCCCCCGTTGCGACGGTCGCGATACAACCTCCCGTTCAACCCCCACCGGTCGTCACTCCGCCGCCGGCGCCTGCCGAGCCGGTCGTCGGCCCCGGCGGATTCAAGACACTCGCGGAAGCCGTTGCAGCCGCAGAACCCGGTCAGAAGATCCGCGTCAAGCCTGGCACATACAAAGGATCCTGCATCGTCGACAAGAACGTCACGATCCTGGGCGAAGGCAATCGCGCGTCCGTCGTTCTCGAGTCCGGCTCAGGCCCGGTTCTCACGTTGTCCGGCAACGCCACCGTCTCCGGCCTCACGATCGGGTTTACCGGCTCTTCGCAGACGGATGCGGTCAAAATCACGGGCGGATCACCCACGGTGAAGAATTGCACCGTCACCAGCACTGCCGCCGCTGCAGCGCCCTCCTGGTCGGCGTGCATCGCCGTCGATGGCGGCTCGCCGACGATCGTCGGGAACGTGACGAACGGCAGCAGGGGGATGGGCATCCTCGCCCGCGGAGGCCGGCCGCACATCTCGGGCAACACCTGTTCCGGCTGCGCGATTTACGGCGCCTGGTTCACCGACGGGGCCGGCGGAACCTTCGAAAACAACACGGTCACGCGGTCGGGCAAATCCGGCGTCGGCATCAAGAGCGGAGCATCCCCCGCCGTCCGGAACAATATAATATCGAACAATACAGAAAACGGCATCTTCGTATATCAAGGCGGGGCCGGCACCATTCAGGGGAACACCCTTTCCGACAACGGCTGGTCAGGCGTCCAGGTCGGCATGGCGGGAAAAGCCGAGCTCATCGCCGACAACCGTATCAGCGGCAATCGCAGGCACGGCATCCATGTAACGGGCAATGGCAGCACGGCAGTGATCGGAAGCAACACCCTTTCAGGCAACGGGAAAGACGGCGAAAAAGCCGATGAAGGCGGGCAGATCTCCCGCCGGTAAGATACGTTCGAGGAGGATTTTCATGTCACCCACATCGTCGAGAGGTCGGTTCCTCACATGCGTCATCCTGGCATTCCTGCTGGGCTTCACCGTCCTATCTGTGTCACATGCCGCAGGAGATGCCGGAAAGAGCGCCACCCTTGCAACCGTGACGCGCATGCTCGGGTTCGAGCCCCATCCCTCGACCATCGACGTGCCCGGCCCGCTCATGCTCCAGGGCAAGCCGTTCACCGCCGCGATCGAACTGCTCGAAACGTGGGATGCCGATCGGGCCGTTCCTGTCATCCGAAAGCTCGGATTCAAGCTCAAGCTGTTCTCGAACGGCAGCGAGGCGGAGGTTGTCGAACTTCCGGCTCAGCCGATCGAGGCGAAGAGCCTCAAAAAAGGCACCGTATTCGCCTCCGGGACCGGCAAGGCCGTCGGCCTGAAGGTCACGACCCTCGAATCGACCGGAAAAGGCAAGAACATTTCCGCCATCACCCTCGATTTCGCCGTCACCTCGACCGGCGAGGAATCGCAACAGGCCTCCGCACCTTCCGCTTTGCCGGCAACGGATGCCGCAGCCGTCCCGATCGAGACACCGGTTCCCACGGGCGATGACGCGACCGTCGTCCGCATGGCCAGAACCTTCGTCGCCCGCGCCGATGCCATGCCCGCAGCCGCCGTCTCCGGAAAGGCGCTGCTGTATCGCAAAGCTCTTTCCACGCTTCCGACCGAGTTGGACTCGACGGATGTCGCCCTTCTGAGGGCCGAAATCAACGGGAAACTCGAAGCCCTTCGGCCCGCCGGGGCCCCGGCGACAGCCCCCTCTCTTTCTGCGGCAACAGAGACCGACGCGACGGTTTCGGCGCCGAGCCTGTCCTCTCCGATCACCCGGGAGCGGCATGAACCGTCCGCCGAGGCGAAGAGCCTGTTCGAGCAGGCGCAGAAAGCCTTCGACCGACAGGAGGAGCCGGCGGCCCGCGATTTTCTGCGACGGGCGACCGAGAAAGACCCCGCCTACTTCGAAGCCTGGCTGCTGCTCGGCAAAAACGCCGTCGGCAACTCGAAATACGCCCGCGCGAAGGAGGCCCTCGAAAAGGCGCTTTCCCTGCGGCCGGACGATGCTGAGGCTGGCGCCCTGCACTTCAAGGCCTGCTACTATCTCGGCGAAGGGGAAACGGGCATCGAAAAACTCTTCGGCATGGTCGGCCGAAAACCCGACCTCCTCGCCCCCCGCATGGCCCTCGCCGATGCCTATTACCAGATGGGCGATCTTCCCCTCTGCGAAGAGCAGTGCCTCGCCATTCTCGACCGTTTCCCCGGCAACGATCGAGCCCGCGATCTGCTCGCCAAAGCGCGCGCGCGAATGAAATAGGCTCCCATATCATCTGTTTCCGCATGTTTCAGGCGCGGAGGATTCATCCGCGCCTGAAACGGGAACGGCTTGACAGGGAATATCCGCGGGTGTATACACGTCTCATGCTGAGTCCCGGCAATAGCCGGGAGCGGGGGACCCAATTCATCCGGGGTGAATCTCCTGACCGACAGGAGTAGGCGACCTCCCAACGCCGAACCCGACAGCTAACCTCGCAAGCAGATGGAAGGAGCAGTGCGGTTCGCCCGGTCTTCCGCCGGGCGGCCCGCGAGTGTTTATGCTTGAGGTGCATCACCCCTCGCCGGCGACGGAAACCCGTCTCGACGAGTATTTCAGGGCCGCGCGAAGGACGATGAACGCCTTCGCCGTTCTCGGCCTCCTGTTTCTCGCCCTAGACCCAAGCTTCGGCCGAGCCACGTGGTATGCCGCTCTGAAAGCGTTCCTGGTTCTGCCGATCGACGCCCTTTTCGTCCTTCATCTCGGACTGGGTTATCTCCGATCGAAGTCGAGCCTCGCATTCATCAGGGATTTTCCCCTCGACATCATCTTCTTCCTTCCCCTATTCACCCTGACATTCGGCGGAGTCCACCCGTCCCATATCATCGCCGTGCGCCAGTTCGTGCATTATTTCAATCGCTATCTCGAACGCAGCATGCTCCAGAATCTGGCTCAGAATATCTCCGAACGCCCCGCGCGACTCATCGCGATGAGTTTTGCAGGAGTCATCCTGATCGGGACTTTTCTTCTGATTCTTCCCGTTTCCGTTTCGCCCGGATCCAAACCGTCGTTCCTGACGGCCTTGTTCACGGCGACGTCGGCCGTGTGCGTGACCGGCCTGAATGTCATCGACCCTTCGCACTACTTCACCCTGTTCGGCCAGATCGTGATCGTCTTCCTCATCCAGATCGGCGGTCTCGGCATCATGACCATGTCTGCCGGCGTCTCGCTTCTCATCGGCAAGCGGTTCGGAATGAGCCAGCGGTCGCTCATGCAGAACGTTCTCGACCAATCGGATCTCGCCGGTCTTCGAAATATACTGATTGACATATTGAGACTGACATTCATCGCCGAAGCCATGGGAGCGTTGATCCTGGGAGCCCGTTTTTACGTCGCAACCGACTGCTCGTTCAGGCGCGCGGCCTATCTCGGGGTCTTTCACGCGATATCGGCGTTCTGCAACGCTGGCTTTTCCCTGTTTTCCGACAGCCTCTGCGGCTTCGCCTGGGATCCGATCATCTGCTTCACCGTGATGGGGCTCATCGTTTCGGGCGGCCTCGGATTCGCCGTTCTCGGGGTCATCAACGGCTGGATTCTCGGAAGCCGGCGGGGCCCGGCCGACGTCCATACGCGCCTCGTCGTCCTGACGACTCTCGTCCTCATCCTCGTCGGCGCCGTTTTCATCTACGTTCTCGAGTTCAACGGTCCAGCCATGCTGCATCTGAACGGGCCCGAGAAACTGATGGCCGCCCTCTTCCAAAGCGTCACCACGAGAACCGCCGGTTTCAACACGATCGATATCGCCCAGATGCGATCATCGAGCCTGTTCCTGATGATACTCTTCATGTTCATCGGCGCCTCCCCTTCGTCCACGGGCGGCGGCATCAAGACGACGACGCTCGCCGTCATGCTGCTCGCCCTCGACGCCCATATGCAGGGGAAGAACGAGGTGACGGCCTACGAGCGCGTGATTCCTGGCGACGTCGTGCTCAGGTCGTTCCTGATCACCGCGATCTCCGCGACCCTGGTTGCCTCGTACACGTTCCTGCTGACCCTGACGGAAAACCAGGACCTGATTCGGCTCATGTTCGAAACGGCTTCGGCCTTCGGAACGGTCGGCCTGTCGGCAAACCTGACGCCAGACCTTTCCCCGCTCGGGCAGTTCCTCATCATATCCCTGATGTTCATCGGCCGCATCGGCCCGCTGACGCTCGCGCTCTCCGTGAGAGCCCCCGTCAAGCGTGGCGACGTGCGGTATCCAACGACCCGCGTTCTGGTCGGATAGCTCCCGGAGGATCACATGCAGTATGCCGTCTTAGGACTCGGACGATTCGGTTCGAAGCTTGCCACGTCGCTGTTCTCTCGGGGAGGCGAAGTGCTCGCCATCGACAGCGACCCAGACGCCGTCGAGCGGATCAAGGACCACGTCTCCCACGTCGCGATCGCCGACGTCACGGACGAGCTGTCCCTGCGCAGCCTCGGCCTGCCGGACATGGACGTGGCCGTGGTCGCCATCGGCGAAATGATCGAGACGAGCATTCTGGCGACGGCGCTCCTGAAGCGGCTCGGTGTGCGCCGTATCCTTTCGCGCGCCGTCAACAAGTCCCAGGCTCAGATTCTCACCGAGGTCGGCGCAACCGAGGTCTTCTCTCTCGAAGATCAGATGGGCGACCAGATTGCCAGCCGGCTCATCGCGCCGCACATTCTCGAAAGCATCACCCTCAGTTCCGGACACTCGCTCGTCGAAATCCTTCCGTTGAAGTCGTTCATCGGAAAAACCCTGAAAGACCTGAATCTCCGCGCGAAAGCCGGCATCAACGTGATCGCGATCAAGCGCAAGGTGCCTTCGATCAACGAACGGGGGGAAAACACCATCAAGGTGGTCCTCAACGATCTTCCCTCGCCGGATGAAAAAATCACCGACGACGACATCCTGGTCGTCGTCGGACAGGACGAACGCATCTCGGCCCTTTCGCGTTCGTTCGAAGAGGAGGAGCAGGTATGATCCGCATGTCCATGGCGTCTCGATTCAGGCTGGGCGCCGGATTTTCAATAGCAATCGTTATATTTCTTGGTCTTTTTTCGATATACCACTTGCACTATCTGAACGAGGAGATCCAGACGCAGCTGACCGACGACTTCGCCCTGATCCGATTCGCCGAGGCCGCGGGCTCGCTGTGCAACGACGTTCAGTTCCGTATCACGACGGCGTTTCAGGCGTCTTCGCCGCATCGCCTCGGCGAGATTGCCGCCACGCTGGAAAAGGCGCGGCGGCATCTCGAAACGGGTTTTCTCATGTCCCCGGCCCGGCAGGCGAGCGCGGCAACGCTTCTCGCCGACCTCGACGAGTACGCCGGAAAAATTCTGGAAACGTCTTCGCGCACGGTGTCTCCCCTTCCCGATTCGATCGTCGTCCTTCACACCCTGCACCAGCGGTTCCTGGAAAAACTCAACACGTTCGTTTCGGCAAATCTCGACGTCCTGACCTCGAGACAAAGCAATCTCGCCGCCATCAGCAAATCGTTCCAGACACGTATGGGGGTCATTGCCATTCTGACCGTCACCCTCGCGGTCTTCATGTCCGTCTTTTTCTCCCAGCAGATATCCCTGCCCATTCGACGCCTGCGCGACATCATCCATACGATCCGCGACGGGAATTACGGGATCATCGTCGGTGCACGCAGTGCCGGAGACGACGTCAGCCAGGTTTTCACGTCCCTCTCACACATGGCAGAGCACATCGCGATCCGCGACCGGCTCAAACTCGAAAAAATCGATCTCGAAAAGCGCCGGTTCGCGATGCTTGCGAACTATATCGGGCATCCCCTGCTCCTGATCAATGCCGAGAACAAGATCGCCTATGCCAACAACGAGTTTCTGGGTATGTTCAAACTCGCCTGGGACGACGTGTATGAAGTCGATCTCTCCGTTGCCCCTCTTCACCCCCAATTGAAGGAGAAGATCCATCACGCCCTGTCCCGCCGTGAATGGCCCAACAACGTGCCGCTCCGTTTGTCATGCGAAACGTATTCCTACCGTACACGACTAACGCTGCTTCCCGTGAAAACGTCGAACAACGAAATGGCGTCCGTGATCTGCCTGCTCAAAAAACGTCGACACGCTTCGGAGAAAGCGAATCTGAAGCTTCGCCACAAACACGAAACCCCTCTTCCGGCGCCCACAGAAGAGGGAACTCAGGCGACCGGAGAGGCTTCCCCCGCCCCGTCCGATGTGACGCCCCAGGTTCCCGATCCGACCTCGCAGGAGAAAAAGTGACCGGTCATGCAATCGACGCTTCTCTTCCTCATGAAACTTCTTCTGTTCGTCTTCATCGCCAGCTCCCTCCTTCAGAATTATCTCATCTTCTTTCCGGTCAGGTTGATCGCCCCACCGGGTCTGCCGAAGATCCCCGGAAGAACGTTCGTCCACGTATCGTTTTCAGCCGACGACGGGACGGTCCTCACGGGCGTCTGGATGGGAACGTCATCGCCCGCCTCGGAACTGAACGCCGGTCCCGCTTCCCGCCCGGTTCTCCTCTTTTCACACGGCAACGCGGGGCACCTGGGTTACCGTCTGGCGCGACTCGAAGCTTTCGCGAACCTGCCGGTCGACGTGTTCCTCTATGATTATCGGGGCTTCGGCCGGAGCGACGGCCGACCGAGCGTTTCCGGCGTCAAGAAAGACGCCCAGGCAGCCTTGGCATACCTGCTGAACGAGCGAAAGATTCCTATCGAACGAGTGATTCTGTACGGCGAATCGATCGGCGGAGGAGTCGCGACATGGCTTGCGGGCGATCACCTCGCCGACATCGGCGGCGTCGTCGTGGAGTCCGGCTTCCGCTCGCTGAAATTCCGTGCCGCCAGCCGGTTCCCGATCATCGGCCCGCTCGTTCTATCGGACGATCTTCCCAGCGAGACGATCCTCGCGAAATACACTGGCCCCCTGCTCGTGATTCACTCGCGCGACGACCGTATCATCCCGTTCGAAGACGGCAAGACTCTTTTCGACGTCTGCCCATCGAAAAAGAAACGCCTGTGCGAACTTACGGGAGCCGGTCACAACGACCCCGTGTGGGCAAGGCAGGATTACATGACCGTCTGGCGTGACTTCCTGGCAGAGACGTTTCCGGAAGCACGCTGATCGCACGGCACCTCCCGGTCAGGAGGTCAGGACGTTCTCGACGGCAGCGCGTTCCGCCAGAGGCGGCTATCGAACAGGACGAGCAGGGTGATGACCTCCAGCCGACCCGCCCACATGAGGAAAAAATAGATCGCCTTGGTCGCCGTCGTCAGGCCGGCGAACGAGCCCATCGGGCCGATCGCCCCGAATCCGGGCCCGATGTTTCCGAGGGTGACGATGGCGCCGAAAAATCCGATGTTGAGATCGTTTTCGAAGATGGAAGCAAGGACTCCCCCGATCAGGAACAGGGTGAAATAGGTCGCGATAAAGCCGATGATCGGCTGGAACTCCGCCTCCGAAAAGACCCTGCGGCCGAGCCGGATCGGCACCACGGCCTTGAGATGGATGGCACGGGTGAACTGCCGCAGAAGGAAACGCCCCAGGAAGAGAGCGCGGATGACCTTGATTCCGCCGCCCGCCGACCCGGAACAGCCGCCGACGAGCATGAGGAAGACCAGCACGACTTTCGACCGGTCAGCCCAGAGGCTGAAGTCGGCTGAGGCGAACCCGGTCGTGGTCATGATGCTGAGGTTCTGGAAGAGAGCGGTCCGGAGGGAAACCAGCGACCATTCCCCGACGGCGGGGTCGAAGCCGAGAAAGACAAACAGGACGAGCGTCGTTGCCGCCGTGATCGCCACGTATCCGCGGAGTTCGACGTCCTCCCAGAGGGCTCGGACATTTCCGCGCAGCGCGCGCACCTGCAGGGTGAAGTTGGCGCCCGCGAGAAACATGAACACGATGATGATCCACTCGGCCGGCGGGCTTTTGTATCCCATGATGCTCTGCGCATGGGGAGAAAAGCCGCCTGCGGCGAGCGTCGCCATCGAGTTGCAGAAGGCATCGTTGGCGGGCATCCCATAATATATCAAAAGAATTGTTTCGAGGAGGGTCAGAAACACGTACCACCCCCAGAGGTGCCTGGCGGTGTCCCGAACGCGAGGGGTGAGCTTTTCCTTCGATGCAGCCGAGGTTTCGGCGAAAAACAACTGGCGGCCGGCAACCGAAAAATGCGGCAGGACGGCCACGAACAGGACCAGAATTCCCATGCCGCCGACCCAGTGGGTGAATCCGCGGAAGAAAAACAGCGACTGGCTGAAGCCGGAAAAATCGGTGAAAATCGTGGCCCCCGTCGTCGTGAAGCCGCTCATCGACTCGAAGAGGCTGTCGATCAGGGACAGGCGGCAGCACAGGTAGGGAATGGCGCCGCAGACGGCGACGGCGAACCATCCCAGTCCCACCACGGCCATGCCCTCGAGACGATCCAGATCGTCGAAACTCCGGCTGGAAACCAGCCTGCCGCACCGGTCGCCGGCCCACCACGACAGGGCGGAGGTGAGGGTGAAGTGGGCCACCGACGCCCATTCCCGGTAGATCAGAGCCATCCCCAGGGGGAGAATCATCAGAATGCCGAACGCCCGGACGATGAGCCCGATCATGGCGAAGACAAGGCGCCAGCGGATCATGCGGTCGCGGTTTTCGCGGCAGATGCCGGCGCATCGCTCAGCAACTGCCGCAATTCGTTGTCGTGTCCGGCTTTACAGAAGGCCCTCAGAAAGTCTCCGGCCTTGACCTCGTCGTCGCCGTGCGGAACGACGACATGTGCGCCACGTCTGATGGCGCCGATAATGACGCCCTCCGGCAGTTTCATGTCCTTGAGGAGGCAAGTCGTGAACCCGGGGGGCACCTGGATTTCGAGAACCTCGGCCTTTCCGCCCTCGATCACGTTGAGGACGTTCATCCCCTGGCTGTTGATCATCAGCACGATGATGCGGATCGCGGCCAGTCGCGACGTGAGGGCGACATCCACCCCGACCCGCTCGAACAGAGGTTGGTTCCGCGGGCTGGCGACGCGGGTGATGATCTTACGGGCCTTGAGTTGCCTTGCCATGAGGGAGAGCAGGAGATTGCGCTCGTCCCCGGTCGCCAGGGAAATCAGGCAGTCGCACTCATGCAACTGCTGTGTTGCAAGAAAATCGAGATCCGTCGCATCGGCGTTCAACACCATGGTCTTGGAAAGGCGGGCTGCGAGATTTTGAGCCCGTTCGGGAGAAACTTCGATCAGCCGAACTTCGACATTGTCCATGTCTTCCAGGTTTTCCGCAAGAAGCGTCCCGACGTTTCCTCCTCCGACGATGATCACTTCCTGTTTACCCCGGCGGGGCGGGTCGTATCGGTTGACAAGCTGGCGCATGCCGTTCTCGGTTCCGAAGAAAACCACTTTATCCCAGGCGGCCAGTTGTGTTGCCCCGCTCGGGATAAAGACTTCATGTTCACGAACGAGAGCGACCATCAGGGTGCCTTTCGGGAGATCGAGCTCGCGAAGAGGTTTTCCCACGTCTGGATGGTTGTCGCCGAGCTTGAACTCGATCAACTTCAGCATATCCTTCTCGACAACTTCGACGTCTACGGCACCGGGGACGGTGATGATGCGCGCGATGTCTTCGGCGAGAAGTTTCTCGGGCCAGAGAATGCAATCGATGGTGAGGTTGGCGCCCAGGCCGCCCTTGAAGGTCTCGAAATAATGTTCTTTGTTCACGAAACAGACCGTGCGGGCTTTCCCGAGCTGTTTCGCCGCAAGGCAGCTGATGATGTTGACCTCGTCGGAATGGGCGCACCCGATGAAGAAGTCGGCTTTCGCCACCTCGGCCTGCTGCAGGATATCGAGGTTGGTGGCGACTCCCCGGACGACCTGGACGTCCAGTTCCTGGAACCGCTCGCACAGCAGGGGATCAGGCTCGATCACGAACAGGTCGTGCTGCGCGGAAAGCTCGCGGGTGAGGAGAAAACTGATTTCCCCGCCGCCGGAAAGGACGATTCTCATTGCCGGTGACTCCTCGGGCGCCTCATGCCAGCGCGTTCTGCCGACTGCAACCGCACGCCCGTATCGAACTTCGGGGGGGCATTATACCCTATCCGGTGGCCGGAGAGAACAACAATAATCAAGCCCGCCACCACCCTGGGCGCATCGCGATGCGCCCCCACACACCGTTTCACCGGTCACATTTCGCAGATGCGGGGTTGCATTTTGTCTTTTCGTGCGTGAGAATACCTGCGCAAACAGATATTGCACGGAGGATACCCACATGCGTCCCATACTTCGCTTCGTTGCTGCACTGGCCCTGTTCTGTCTCGTCGTCCCCGCGGCCATGGCCCAGGATTCCCAGGCTCCGCAGGCCGCCGGGAAGAAGATCAAGGCCGGCTTCGTCTACGTCGGGCCGGTCGGCGATTTCGGCTGGACGAACGCCCATGATATCGCCCGACAGCAGATGCTGAAGATCTTCCCCTGGCTCGAGACGACGTTCGTCGAATCCGTCGCCGAAGCCGACTCGGCGCGCGTGATCGACCGTCTCGTCAACGAGGAGAAGTGCGACGTCATCTTCACCACCAGTTTCGGCTACATGAACGACACCGCCGCGGCCGCCGCGCGGTATCCGGACCGCACGTTCATGCACTGCTCGGGCTACAAGCGCGGCCCGAACCTCGGAACGTATTTTGCTGAATTATATCAGGCGTATTATTTGAACGGTCTCATGGCCGGCGCTCTCACGAAGAGCGGCAAGCTCGGCTACGTCGCGGCGCACCCCATTCCCGAGGTCGTCCGGCACATCAACGCCTTCGCTCTCGGCGCGCGCGAGGCGAATCCCAACGCCCGCGTCCAGGTGAAGTGGCTGTTTTCCTGGTATGATCCGGCCAAGGCCCGCGAGGCGGCGGAAGCTCTCGTGGCGGAAGGCTGCGACGCGCTCGCCTTTTCCGAAGACTCGCCGGCGGTCATCCAGGTGGGCGAAGAGCACACCCAGAAGGGAAAGCCCGTCTTCACGTTCTCCCATTACAGCCCGATGCAGAAGTTCGGCGAGCATTCGGTCGTCTCCGGCCAGCTCGTCGACTGGAGCGTGATGTACGAGACGATTCTCAGCTCGATGTATACCGGCACCTGGAAGCCGAACGATCTCTGGTGGCTTCTGAAAGAAGGCGCCTGCAAGATCGGCGGCGCGGAAGGCGTGCAGGTGAACCCCGCGTTCGTCGAACCGCTCAAGGCGGTCGCGATCACCGACCCGGTGATCGGCGCCACAAATATATATGACCTTGTATTGAAAAGAATCGCCCAGATGAGCGAGCCGACGGTGCTGTTCGACCCCTTCACCGGCCCGATCAAGGACCAGGCCGGAACCCTCCGGATCAAAGCCGGCGAGCGGGCGTCGCACGACACCCTCTGGGCCATCGACTGGTTCGTCGAAGGCGTCGACGCGACCCTGCCGAAGTGAGCGCCTCCCACCAGCGCCTCGAGATGCTCGGCATCTCGAAGCGCTTCGGTTCGACCCAGGCGAATTATCTCGTCAACCTCTCCGTCTCGGCGGGCGAGGTCGTCGGTCTGCTCGGCGAGAACGGCGCCGGCAAGAGCACCCTGATGAACATCCTGTATGGCCTTCACCGGCCTGACGCGGGGGCCATCTTCCTCGACGGGGTCCAGATCGACGTCTCCTCTCCGGCCGCCGCGCGGGCGTTCGGCATCGGCATGGTCCATCAGCATTTCATGCTCGTCCAGAACCATACCGTCGCGGAAAACATCGCGCTCGCCCTCTCCGAAGCCCCCGCCTGGAACCCCGTTCCCTACGCCCGCGCGAAGATCGAGGAGTTCGGCGGCCGGTACGGCCTGAAGATCGATCCCGGCGCGAGGGTCAGCGACCTTTCCGCCGGCGAGCAGCAGCGCGTCGAACTGCTCAAGGCGCTGATGAGCGGAGCGAAATGGCTCGTTCTCGACGAACCGACCTCGGTCCTCACCCCCCGCGAAGCAGACGAGCTGTTCGTGCTCCTGAAGCGGATGACGGGCGAAGGCCACGGGATCATCTTCATCAGCCACAAGCTCGACGAGGTGCTCGCGATCACCGACCGGGTCGTCGTCCTGCGCCACGGCCGGCCGGCCGGCGAGTGCCGGACGAAAGACGCCGACCAGGCATCCCTCGCCCGGCTGATGATCGGCCGCCAGATCGACAAACCGTCGATCTCGAACCTGACGGTACCAGGAGAAGCGGTTCTCGACGTCAGGAGGCTGAGCGCGGCTGGCAGTCGCGGCCCCCTCACGGTAAACGATGCGAGCTTTGTCGTGCGCGGCGGCGAGATCATCGGCATCGCGGGGATATCAGGAAACGGCCAGCGCGAACTTCTCGAGACGATCGCCGGGATGAGGCCCGCGACCGCGGGAACGGTCAGCCTCTGCGGCGTCGATATCACCGACCACGATGTCCGCACCAGGACGGCCGCGGGCCTTGCGTTCGTTCCCGAAGACCGGCTTCACACCGGGACGGTTCCCTCATTCAGTCTCACCGACAATGCGATTCTCCGGGACGCTCACCGGGATCTGTTTTCCCGGAACGGCTTCCTCGATACCGCCAAAGCTCGCGAGCGTTCGGAGAGGCTCATCTCCGAATACGAGGTGGCGGCTCCCGGCCCCGACACGCCGTTGCGAAACCTTTCGGGCGGCAATATCCAGAAGTTCCTTCTCGGCCGCGAGTTGGACGCATCGCCCAAGCTCCTGCTGGCGGCACATCCGACGTACGGCGTGGATATCGCTGCGGCGGCCGTCATCCATCGCGTCATACTCGAGCGAAAAGCCGCCGGCGCCGCGATCCTCCTCGTGTCCGAAGATCTCGACGAACTCCTGGCCCTCTCCGACAAAATCGGCGTGATGTTCCGCGGTGAGCTTCGCGCCATGTTCCCCCGCGAGAAGGCAACGCGCGAGCGTATCGGCCTTCTCATGGGCGGCGCGCCTGCCACACCGGAGGAAGTGCCGTGATCATGTGGAAATGGCGCCTCGAGTCGGTTTCCACCCCGTCGTCGGTGCGCGTCGGGGCGACGATGGTCCTCTCCATCCTCGCCGGCCTGTCGCTGGGCTGTCTGCTGTTCCTGGTAATGGGCGTCTCACCGCTTGCCGCCATGGTAAAAATGGCTTCCGGCTCCTTCGGAAGCTGGTATGGGTTCAAGGAAACCGTGACGAAGGCCGTCCCGCTCACCCTGATCGGCGCCGGGCTCGCGATCTGTTTCCGAGCCCGTATCTGGAACATCGGCGCCGAAGGCCAGCTTCTGTTCGGCGCGATCGCGGCCACATGGGTCGGTCTGGGGCTCGGGCATCACCTTCCCGGCTGGCTCGGCATCGCGGCGATGTTCGCGGCCGGAGCGCTCGCCGGGGGAATCTGGGCGGCGGTTCCCGCGTTCATGCGCGTCAGGTGGGGAGTGAACGAGGCGGTCAGCTCGCTGTTGCTCAATTACGTCGCCGCCGAGTTCGTCCAGTTCCTCATCTACGGGCCCTGGAAAGGCAAGACCCAGTTCGGGTTCCCCTACTCCGACGACCTGCCGAACGCGCTCTGGCTGCCGACGTTTTACGGTTCCCGCCTGTCGTGGCTCCCGCTCGTTCTCGCCGGGGCGGTCGTGGTCCTTCTCACCGTTCTCTCGGCGAAGACCCGATTCGGATACGACGTTCGCGTCGTCGGCGAAAATCCGGAAGCGGCCGCCTATGCCGGGATTCCCTTCGGGCGGACGGTGTTTGCGATCATGGTCCTGAGCGGCGCGCTCGCCGGCATCGCCGGTGCGACCGAGATCGCCGGCGTCCATCACCATCTGACGTACCCATGGTCCATTTCCTCCGGCTACGGCTTCACGGCTATCCTGACGGCGTTCCTCGCCCGCCTGAATCCAGCATGGACCTGGCTTTCCGCCATTCTCTTCGGCGGTCTGCTCGTGGGCGGCGACGTCATCCAGACGTCTCTCGGCCTCCCTTTCGCCACCGTGAACATTTTCAACGGCCTCGTCCTGATCGCCATCCTGGCCGGAGAGTTCATGATCGGCCACCGATTCGTCCGCATCCAGCACACCGGAGACTCCCGATGACGGAACTCATCGCATCGATCGTCAGTCGCAGCATCGCCGCGAGCACCCCTCTGCTGATCGGCACCCTGGGCGAGATCCTCGCCGAGCGCGCCGGCGTCATGAATCTCGGCGTCGAAGGAATGATGGCCTTCGGCGCCGTCGCGGGCTTCGCCGTCGCCCTCCATACGAAAAGCGCCTGGCTCGGCCTGCTCGCCGCCATTCTTGCGGGAGCTCTTCTGGCACTCATCCACGCGATCCTCACGGTGAAACTGCGGGCGAACCAGGTCGTTTCCGGCCTCGCGCTGACGACGCTCGGTCTCGGCCTCAGCGGCCTGATCGGCCGAAAACTCATCGGGAAACCGCTTCAAGCCAAGTTTTCCGCTCTCGACATTCCGTTGCTCAGCGACCTTCCCGTCGTCGGGAAGGCGTTGTTCGGCCACGACATCCTCGTCTACGCCACGCTCCTCGCGACGATTCTTCTCTGGTTTTTCCTTTATCGCACGAAATACGGTCTCGCCGTCCGCTCGGCGGGCGAAAATCCCCTTGCAACCGAAACGATGAGCATCGACGTCGTTCTGCTTCGCATCCTGTTCGTCGTCATCGGCGGGGCGTTCGCCGGAGCGGCGGGCGGGTATCTCTCGCTCGCCTACATCCCGGCCTGGATCGAAGGGATGACGGCCGGCCGCGGCTGGATCGTCATCGCCCTGACGATGTTCTCCCTGTGGGACCCGATCCGGGCGCTCGCCGGTTCGCTGCTGTTCGGCGGCCTTTTCGTCGGCCAGTATTTCCTGCAGCCGTACGGCATCTCGCCGAACCTCCTGATGATGCTTCCTTACCTGGCGACCCTCGCGGCTCTCGTCCAGGGCGCGACCGCGTCGAAAACCCGGGGCCGCTCTGCCCCGGCCTCGCTCGGCGTTCCCTACGAGCGGGGGGAACGGTAAAAACGGCCGGGAGGGTTGCGCGTCGCCGGGAAGTTGTGTAGGATTCCTGCGCGCAGGGTTCACGTACACCAGAAGCGGATGGTTCCGGTTTGAGAGGACGCGCTCGCGCGGCTCGTTGTCGGACATCCCTCGTATGAGGACTCACCCGAACGCGGTCGGTACACCGAGCGGTTCGGTCTGTGCGCCCAGAGATTTTCATCCGACGACAGGAGCCTCAGGACAATGCCGCAGAGAGAAAAATCGAAACAACCGCCTGCCGACCATCTCAGAACCGAGGGCGGAGAAAAACAACCCCATCGCGAACACTGGGGGTCGAGAGTCGGTCTGATTCTCGCGATGGCGGGAAACGCCGTCGGTCTCGGCAACTTCCTCCGGTTCCCCGCCAAGGCGGCGGCAAACGGCGGCGGCGCGTTCATGATTCCCTACTTCATCGCGTTCCTGATTCTCGGCATTCCCCTGATGTGGGTCGAGTGGGGCATCGGCCGCTACGGCGGCTCGATCGGCCACGGCACGATGCCCGGCGTCATGCATCGCATCGTGAAAAAGCCTCTCGCCAAGTATCTCGGCGTGCTCAGCATCATTCTCGGCCTTCTGACGGCCGTCTATTACTGCTATATCGAGTCTTGGACGCTGTCGTTCAGCTACTTTTCCGTGGCAGGCCGGTATAACGACATCCCAGGCGCCGACATGTCGGAAAAACGCGTCGAAATGGGTCGCTTTTTCAAGGAGTATCTCGGCATCCAGGAAAAGGTGAAGTTGTCGACGACCGCCACGTCCCGCGACATCGCCGCGGTGACGGAGTGCATGAACGCCTCCGAGGTAACGTCGGAGCTGAAATACGATCCCAAGCGGGACGGCGAGTGGAACGCCTTCGACCCGACCCTCGATCGTTCGAAACGGCCCTTCGTCGAGGCGACGCTCAAAAACAAGTATTTCACGAATGGTAGTACAGCATATATATTTTTCATCATAACGATCCTGATTAATTTCTATTTCCTGTATCGAGGGCTGTCCGGTGGTATCGAGCGGCTCGGAAAGATCGGCATGCCGATCCTGTTCGTCTTCGCGATCATTCTCGCCATGCGCGTTCTGACGATGGGGCGGCCGGAGGGATGCAACTGGAGCGTCCTCGACGGGATGAACTTTCTCTGGGTGCCGAAGTTCGACCAACTCGGCCAGGCATCCGTCTGGCTCGCCGCCGCCGGGCAGATCTTCTTCACGCTGTCGCTCGGCCAGGGCGCGATCCAGGCCTACGCCAGCTACCTGTCGAACAAAGACGACGTCGTCCTGACCGGCCTTTCGACGGCCTCGCTCAACGAGTTCGCCGAGGTCGTCCTGGGCGGTTCGATCGCGATTCCGGCCGCCGTCGCGTTCTTCGGCCCCGCCGTCACGACCGACATCGCCCGTTCCGGCGCGTTCGATCTCGGCTTCCAGTGCATGCCGCTGATCTTCACGAAGATCACGATGGGCTGGTTCTTCGGCGCCCTCTGGTTCGGGCTTCTCTTCATCGCCGGCATCACCTCCTCCGTCGCTCTGCTGACGCCGCCGATCACCTTCCTGAAGGACGAGATGAAATTTTCGCATCCGAAGGCCGTCGTCACGGTCACGGCCCTCACCGTCACCTTCGCGCACGCCTGCGTCTTCTTCTTCGACAGGGGCCTCGTCGACGAACTCGACTACTGGGTGGGCACGCTCGGCCTCGTCGTCTACGCACTGCTCGAGATCATCGTCTTCCTGTGGATCTTCGGCGGCGAGAACGCCTGGAAGGAAATCCACAAGGGCTGCGACATGAAGATCCCGCGGATATTCTATTATATCATGCGTTATATCACTCCGCTGTACATCGGCGCGCTCCTGTTCGTCTGGGGCATACAGGACGGATGGGGCATCCTGGTGATGCAGAACGTCCCTGTCGAGAACCGCCCGTATATCTGGGCCTGCCGGGTCGGCATGCTGGCCGTCACGGCGTTCTTCCTCCACCTGATCTGGAAGAGGTTCAGGGACGAGGACAACGACTCGTATTGGCTGCCCACAGCGATCTGGGGCTATCCGCTCCTCGTGCTGATCGCCACGTATCCCGGCCTGCTCGGCATCGACACGAACGGCCTCCTCCTGCTTGTCATTTCATGGACAGCCGTTCTGAGCCTCAGCGTCTACACCATCTACCGGATGTGCACCGTTCCGCCGAAGCGCAACGACGATTTTCCGGATGATGTCGATGCCGTGGCCGACAAGACCGCGGGCTGATCTCCCGAAGCGACGATTTCATGCCCTTCTCGAAAGCCGACCGGGAGAAACTGCTTGCCCTCTTCGAAAGCGAGGAGGGCCGGCAGGACACCCAGCTTCTCCTGCAGAACGCCGGGAAGATTCTCGGTGACGACGCATTCGTGACCGAACTCCTGCTCACGACCTGGCAGGAGCGACTCATGAGCGAGATCGCGAATGCCCAGGAGACCTGGTTCTCCGCTCTGGGCTGGTGGCTCGCGCGCGTCCTCATCTGGACGTCGCTCGCCGCCGCCCTGATCGGCGTCTACATCGGTGGCTCACGCGTCGCTGACCCGCTCACGTGGGCGCTGCTCGGGGCGGCCGGGTATTACGCCGCCGTCCAGCTCCTCGCCCCCTTCCGCCTCCGCAAGGAGCGGCGGCATCTCGAAGCGGCTCTCGCAGCCCGCCGCGAAGCCCTCGCTGAGATCATTCAGAAATATCGGTGACGACGCCGGGACGGGGTTCGGATTCTTCTGCCTTTTCTGGCCGGTATTTCCGCGGCGGTCGCCCTCGCAGCTGAGCGCGCCTGATCCGGTATCCAACGTTCGACGTGCAGAGGCGGTTGAAAACCTGAAAACCGGCGAGCTTGCCCTGCTGCACGGAATGGGGTATTGACCCCGGGAATGCGCTGCGGTACACTGGATTCATGCGTGTTTTCCGTTTCGCCTCTTTTCTCCTGGCGGTCATTCTCTTCGCCTCCCTTGCACATCCCGTCGAGGCGGCCACGCCGTGGAAGCGCCAGATGCGGATCGGCCTGTATCACCTGGGCGTGCCGCGCCAGTTCCAGGTGACCTCGGCCGACGGCCCGCTCGAGGTCTACGACCCGTTCAGCCGGACCGTTCTTCTCGCTGGTCCCGCATCGTCGGCGACCGTCATCTGCCTGAACGGCCACATGCAGGTCTCGATGCCCATGCACGGCAGCGTCGCCGCCCCGTATCCCCTCGTGTTTTCCTCCCTCGGCCGCCGGAAGCCGGCCCTTCATATCTCCACGCCGCCGTATCGCGGAGAAACCTACCGGGGTTCGCTCGCCGTGGCCCCCTGGCGCGACCGCCTGTTCGCCGTCAACCTCGTCGATCTCGAAGAGTATCTCCGCTCCGTCGTCCCGGCCGAAATCGGCGGAAAGGCCCCGACGTCAGCGCTCGAAGCCCAGGCCGTCGCGGCCCGCTCGTATGCCCTCCGGAACCACCGCCGGCACGCCCCCAACGGCTTCGACCTCTGCGACGAGGTCCACTGCCAGGTCTACCGCGGCCTGCGCACCGAATCCGTTCCGTCGGGCCAGGCCGTCCAGCGAACGGCCGGCTGGGTACTCACCCACGGAGCCTACCTCGCCAACACCGTGTATCACGCGAACTGCGGCGGCCACCTTGCCTCATCGCAGGACGTCTGGAAAGGCGCCCCCGTTCCCTATCTCACCGGACATCCCGACCGCATCGGCAGTCACGGGTTCTTCTGCGCTCCAGAGGAACAGAAGTCCGCCCCCGATTCGAAATCCCCCGCTGCAAAACCGGGCAAGACCGCCCCTGCAGCGGCTTCGAGCCACACCAGGAACCCGACGGAAAAGGCCGTTCGCCTCTCAACCGCAATGACCGGCCATCTCGCGCGCCACCCGAGCCGCGGTCACCGTGTCGGCCTTTGCCAGGACGGTGCGATCGGCATGGCAAAGGCCGGCTACAACGGCGCCGCCATCCTGAACTTTTACTACCCCGGGACGAACCTCTGCGTGATCTCGTCCAATCTCCAGCTCGCGCAGATGACGACAACCCCCTCTGCCCCATCCGCTCCTCCCGCCGCTCCCAGGTTCGGCTCGGGGGAAACACGGTCGACAACGGCTGTCCGCAGGGCCACGCCGGCCAGGCACCAGCCCACGGAGCGCATCGCCAGGACCCCGGCGGCATCTTCCGAACCGAACGCCTTTTCCCTGAATCTCCGGAAGTGGTTCTGGACAGCATTGTCGCCCCACGCTTCGCCCTCCGACACGAAGATCGCCTCTGCCCCTCTCCCGAAAGCCGACCGGAAGAAAATCTCCGGCGAACCGAAGAAAAAAATCCTCCTCTCCTCGGCCATCCGCACCCCGAAAGGCGGCGGCAGGAGCTCGAGCAAATCCACACGCAGGAACGCACGCCGATGATCTCCGAACTCCAACTCGAACACTTCCTCTTCATGCCGGACGCCCATATCGAGTTCACGCCCGGCCTCAACGTCATCACCGGCGAAACGGGCGCCGGCAAGAGCATCCTGCTCGAAGCCGTCAAGCTCATCCTCGGGAAAAAAGCCCGCAGCGGCCTTGTCCTTCCCGGCAGGCCGTCCGCCCGCCTTCAGGCCCGCTTCGACCTGTCCGGCGAGCCGGCCCTCAAGAGCCGGCTCGCCGACGCCGGGCTTCTGAACGACGACGATCCCGACACGCTGCTGATCTCACGCACCTTCAAGGCGGAGGGCAGCGACAAGCTCCTGATCAACGGCATCATGACGACGTCGGCGGCCCTGCGCGACCTGGGCGGTCTGTTGATGGAGATCCACGGCCAGAACGAGCACCAGACCCTGCTCGTCCCCGAGGTCCAGCGGCACCTGCTCGACCGGATGGGCGGCGACGCGCATCAGAAGCTGCTGACCGTCCTCTCCTCGGCATATACCGAGCACGAGCGCATCCGACGCGAGCTCGAGCATCTCGAGCAGCGTCTGGAATCTGGCGCCGCGAGGCTCGACCAGGTGAACGCCGCCCTCCAGGACCTCGAGGCTCTCCGGCTGACCGACCCGGCCGAAGAGGAGCAGCTCAAGGAGGAGTGTCACAAGCTCGCGCACGCCGAACAGCTGTCTGAATCTATAGCTGACGTTATCCATGCTCTCGAGGGCGACGACGAGGAGAGTGGCGCGCTCAGGAGCCTCCATCGGGCCCGGGAAGCCGCCGTGAAGGCGGGAGGAATCGATCCCCGGCTCATGCCCTTCGCCGAGAGGCTCGAAGCCCTGTATTATGAAGCAAGTGATATAGAAAGCAGTTTCCGTCGCGAAGCGGACGTCGAATACGATCCGAAGCGACTCTCCCTCGTTCAATCCCGCCTCTCCGCCTTCCAGCAGGCGTGCCGTCGTCACCGCACAGATTTCACAGGGCTATTCGGCCTGATCGAGAGCATGAAACGCGAAGTCGCCGAACTCACCGCGCCGGACTCGACCCGGAACAGGCTGAAGCATGCCCTCACAGAGGCCGCGACCCACTTGGCGAAAGCCGCCGGCGATGTGACGAAAGCCCGGAAAGCGATTGCCGCCCGTCTCGAAAAGCAGGTTTCAACGGTCATGGAGCAGCTCGGGTTCAATGCCGCCCGCTTTACCATCGAGATGAAGCCCGTTCAGATCGGGCCGGCCGGCCAGGAGAGCATCGAGTTTCTCGTCGCGCTCAATCCAGGCGCTCCAGGCGGCCCGCTCCGCAAGATCGCCTCTGGGGGCGAGTTGTCCCGCGTCGCGCTCGCGCTCAAGCAGGTCCTCGCCGAAGGCGACGACCTGCCGACCCTGTTGTTCGACGAGATCGACGCAGGGATCGGCGGCACAACGGCAGAAGCGGTCGCCGAAAGTCTCGAGCGGCTTTCGCGAAAGAAGCAGGTGGTGCTGGTGACGCACCTTCACCAGATCGCCAAGGAGGCGGACAGGCACTTCACGGTCACCAAGCAGGTGGTCGGAGGCGAGACCGTCGTCAGGATCGGGGAGGTTCGCAAATCCGAGCGCGAGGCAGAGATCGCCCGAATGCTCGGCCGCACGGGAGCCGAAGGCCTAGCCTTCGCGAAGGCCCTTTTGCGCCGAGAACAGGCTCCCAAAGCGGATGCGCGGGCCTCATAGCGGGGAAAAGGTGAATTTTCCTCATTTTTTTTTGCCGTACCCCTTGCGCATACCGTAAAAAATATGTTACAAGATTAGCACCATCACATCATTCTGATCGAGGAGGTTCCCCCGTGAACAAGCAGGATCTCTTGAAGACCGTCGCTAAGAAGGCCGCCATCACCAACGTCGAATCCGAAGCCGTCCTGAAGGCTTTTGTTGATTCCGTCAAAGACACCCTGAAGAAGGGTGACAAGGTTCAGCTGGTCGGCTTCGGTTCCTTCGTGACCGTGAAGCGCGCGGCTCGCAAGGGTGTCAACCCCAAGACCAAGAAGGCCATCAATATCCCGGCCAAGCCCGTTGCCAAGTTCGTCCCCGGCAAGGAGCTGAAGGACCAGGTCAACAAGGGTAAATAATCACCTTTATAAAAACAGGGCACCGTTCCGGTGCCCTGTTTTTATATTTCGCGAATTATTTGAATCGTTCGTATGGAATTCCGCCCACAGACGTGCCACGACTCGACGAGCGGACCTCGAATAGGCCGTCGCGACTCAGCACCGTCCAGTCGGCGTTTCCCGTCATGGGATCTCTGTAGATCCGCCGCAGAAACCGCCGCCCTTCCCCGTCGCGGCATAGTTCGTCGAGGGTAAGCGGTTGGCGGCCGTTCGCCGCCGCGAAGCGTTCCGCCGCACGGCGGAACTCCCCGAGGGCGAACCGCAGTTCATCCTCTTTTGCCCGCCGAGCCTCGTTGTTCGCCCGAGGCAAAATGAGCGACAGGGAAAAACCCAGGATGAGAAGGACGACGGTCAGCGACAGCAAGGCGACGCCCCGCCTTTCCCCCTTCCCGCGCAGGTCACCACGCGGCATAGGCGCTCCCGTCGCTCGATGCCCCGGTCGCGCCGGAGCGGATGTCGAACACGTCGGCAAGGCCGTCTTCGGAGGGGATCGTTTTCCACGTATCGGTCTTTCCCGTGATGGGATCGGCGGGGATCGAGCGAATGTATCCATCCCGGACGAGGGCGTCGAGACCTTCCGGCCAGGCGCCGCGGTCGCGATAATACTGGTCGAGCACCTTGCGCATGACGTGCAGATCCTCTTTCAGCGCGATCTCGCGGGTTTTCTGGATCGTCGAGCCGTACATGGGGGCAACGGTGAAATACAGAATGCCGATGATGGCGACGACCACGCTCATCTCGATGAGCGTGAAACCGCGCGCCCGCTTTCTCAGACAGCATCTCATGCGCTCTTCACCCCGCGGTACATCGCCATGAACGCTTCGATGACCTCCTTGGGCATGCCGTCCCGAACGAGACCCCCGGCGCTCTGCTCGAACGTGATGCTGCCTTCTCCGGCACTTCGCATGTTCGGTTCAATCTGATTGACGCGCCCCTTCTGGAGAATGCCGCTGATGGTGGAGTTCGACACGAGCAATTCGTGAATCGGCTTGAGTTGTTTCTGCCCTGGATGCAGAAGAAGCGCCTGGGAACAGACGCCGAGCAGCCCGTTGGCCAGAACGTTGCCGATATAGGAACGATCGCTTTCCGGGAAGGCAAACAGAATTTTTTCGAGCGTGTTCTGGACGCCGAGCGTCTGCATCGACAGAATGACCAGGTGCCCCCCCGCGAGATAGTCCAAAATGCCGCGGTACGGCAGTTCGCGCTTGAGATCGCCGATCACGAGGGCATCCACATCCATCCGCTTGGCGAAGGTGAGGCCGGATTCGATGGACTGGAGATCCTTTCCAAACTGTCGCTGGGTGATGCGGGCCTTCTTCGACTCGAACGAAAACTCGATGGGATCTTCGATCAGCAGGATATGCGCGGGTCGCGTCTGATTGATTCTTTCGACGAACGCCCCGAGCGAGGTCGAGATCCCGGATCGGCATGGCCCCGCGAAGATGAACAGTCCCGCTTTCGCCTGGGTCAACGGTTCGAGAGCCGCCGGAATGCCTATGTCGGCGAAACTCGGAACGGCTTTCCGGATGAGCTTGACGATCGCCATCGTTTCCGACTGCGCCTGGAAGAGAATCAAACGGTAGTTGCAGGGCGGGTTTCCGAAGAAGTTGCCTTCGAATGAGCGCTGCTGAGCGAACTTCGTCTGATCGGCGGGCGTCAGACATTCCTTCACGATGCCGTTGATGTCCGCGCTCTGAACGGCAGGCATCGAGAGTTTGCGGAGAAACTTGTTCTGTCTGAAGAGCGGAGGGGAGCCGACTTTCAGATGAATCTCGGTTCCGCCCTGTTCCATGACCGTTGTCATCAGCTGTTTCAGTTCCATGACACCCTCACTTCCGCGTGAACCGGCCCGTCATCTCGTGCGGATCGTCTGCGTAGGCGATCGCCGTCTGGGGCGTTATCAGGTTTTTCTGGACCATCGAGGCCAGGTGGCGGTCGAAGGTCTGCATGCCGGAAGCGTTGTCCTGTTCCTGGATCGTCCGGAGCATGACGAGATTTTCGTTTCTGATCAGGGTCTTGACCTGGGGAGTGTTCACGAGAATGTCGAAGGCGGCGGTTCGTCCGTGGTTATCGAACTTCGGCACCAGCTTTTGGCCGATGACCATGGAAACGTGCGTCGCCAGCTTTCCCTTGAGACCATCCCGCTCGGCCGCCTGCCGCGAATAGATGATCCGCTCGAGAATCTGCGAACAGCTCCCGCCGTCGGTCGCACCGATGACCATGCAGCCCGACTCGCACAGGAACAGGGCCTCGTCGAGCGCGTCGCTGTAGTTGAGCGAATCGGTGACCACCACGTCGGGATCGAGCCGGTATGCGGCGGACAGCCCGCTGTAAAAGTTCGGCACGTCGAGCGGGATCGCGCGCTGAATGAAGGTGGACCGGTCATCCTTGAACTTGATCTCGACCGGGTTCTCGACGGTGATGATGTTCTTTTCGAAGTGCGTGTTGATGAAATCGAGAAGCGAGGCGATCGTCGTCGTCTTTCCGTGCCCCGACGGACTTCCGACGATGACGAGACCGGACGTCTTTGCCAGCGATTTCTTGATCGGATCCGGCAGTCCGAGTTCGGCGAATTTCGGCGGCGTCATGGGGATGACGCGAATGGAGAGGGCGAACTTGCCGCGGTCGAAAAAGACGGAAAAACGGTATCTGCCTTCGGTGCCGCGCTCCCATGCGTAGTTCACCTGACGATGCTTCCCGAGGATCTCCCGGGCGCGCGGAGAACTGGTGGCGAGGATGATCTTCTTCACGTCGTCTTCGGAAAATTCCGTGCCGACCATCTTCTGCAGAACGCCGTTCACCCGGATAAAGGGATTTTCACCGGGGTAGATGTGGAGATCGGACGCCTTGCTCGCGGCGATCTCGTTCAGGATCCTGTATAACGTTTCCATTCCAGAGACCTCTCTCGGTCGAATGTCGGATCAGTCGTTCTCCCCTATCGGCAGGAAGCGACGAAACGTACACGGTCCTTCCGGTCAATCTTCGAGTTTCTGCAGAAGCTCTTCGACGTTGCGGAATACGCGGCTGTCGGGGGGAAGGCTTTTCTTCAGCTCCTTGAGGAGCCTGAGCGCAGAGGCGTGCTCCCTGACCGCGTAATACGAGAGGGCAAGGTGGTAGCAGGACGACAGGTCGCGGGCGTTCTCGCGGATCGCCAGGTTCAGCGACTCGATCGCCTTCTGGTATTTCTTGAGGTGGAAGTAGGCAAGGCCCAGCGCGCCGTGAACCTGGCCAAGGGTTTTCCGGTCCTCGGCGGGGATGTGCTTGCGGATGCGCTCGTAGAGTTCGAGCAGGGGCGTCCACTGCTTCTTCCGGAAATAAATCTGTCCGAGCATCAGGGCCCCGGCGACATGGGACGGCGTTTTCTCCATGAGCGTCGTCAGGCAGGGCAACGCCTTGTCGGGCTCGTTCCGCTTGAAATGCACCTGCGCCAGGTTGTAGAGGGCTTCAGGATGCTGAGGGAAGGCGGCGGCGAACCGCTCGAAGAACGCCAGCGCATCGCCAAGCCGGCCGCTTTCCATGAGGGCAACGCCCTGGGAAAGAGAATCTAAACTTATCGATATATTCTGAGGCGCGCCGGGGGGCATGCCGAGGCCGGCGACGCCTTCCATATCTTTCGCGACTTCGACGGCGAGCGACTCGCGCAGGCGCGTCGAGTATTCGTCGACGTTCTTGATGAACGCTCCGATGTCTCCCGAGACGCGGATGAGGGGAAGGAGCTCGTCATCTCTCGTCTTCTCGCCAAGAAGGGACGCCAGCTCGGCGAAGACGGACAGGTCGCCATGGAGCAGCAGGGCGATGTAGAATTCGCGCATGTTTTCTTCGCTCGCGGCGCCGACGAACCGCTTGGCTTCGGCGATGGCCTCGCGGGCGTCGAGGTGGCCGAGGGCGGAGATCAGGCGCGGCAGGCCTTCCTCCGGCTCGGATTTGATCTTCTGCAAGATCAGCGGGACGCACGCGTTCGCATGACGCTCGACGAAGAAGGCGAGCATGCTTTCCCAGACCGGGGGGGCGGATTCGTCCTTGAACGCATCGAGCACCTGCTGAACGGGAAAGCCGGGCACCTTGCGGGCACAGTCGACGGCCTCGCGCCGCACCCACTGGTTCGGATCGCGAAGCAGAGGAACGATGCGGCTCTGGCCGACTTCGGTCTCAAGCGCGAGTACCGCCTTCAGGGCCATCTTGCGAACGACGTAGGCTTCGTCGGCAAGCAGGCGGTCGATGAGAGCGTCGCGGCCCTTGATGTGGACCCGTGACAGCACGTAAGCCGCCGAACGCCTGGTCGGGATGTCGGTGCTCGCGAGCATCGCATCCACTTCCTCGATCACTTTCGTCTCGTCGGCCTTTGCGAGCGCGATGCAGACGTTGGCGCGGACGCGGTTGTTCGGATGGGAAAAGAACTTTTTCAGCTTGCGACGCATTTCGAGCGCGGGAATCTTCAGCATCGCGATGGCCTCAACCGCATTCGCCTGGATGCGCGGATCGAACGACTCGAGGCCCTTCTCGAAGATGTGGAGCAGTTGCGGCTCCGCGAACGTGGCGAGGGAGGAGATCATGATGGCTTTCAGCCGCGGATCTCGGGCGATCTCGAACTGGCCGACCAGGGCCGGGATCGCTTCGGCTTCCTTGAGTCGCGACAGGATCTCGAGGACGTTGATGACGATCCATTCGTCGGGGTCGGAAAGAAGCCTGCAGAGGCTCTGCGCCACGTCTCGGCCGCCGATGCGGTAGAGCGCCCAGGCGGCCTCGTAGCGAACCATGCGGTCCTCGTCGCGGAGAAGTTCCATGAGCTTCTTGCCGGCCATGGGATCGCCGATCACGCCGAGCACGCGGACGATCTCCTCTTTGAAGGGGTGTTCGGGATCGTCGAGAAGTTCGAGGAGGCGCTGAACCGGCGTGCTGTCGCGCAGGTGGCCGAGGGCCGTGATCGGCTCGATCCGTTCGGGCCAGCCGTCGAGGGCGTTGCACATGACGTCGAGAACGGCCGGGTCGCCGATCTTGCCGAGCGCAAGAAGCGCCTCGGTCTTCAGCTCTTCGGCGGCGCCGGGACTCAGTACGGTCGCCGAGAGCCGCTCGGTCACGGGGCGAAACAGTCGTCGGGCGGCCTTGATGAAGCGGAAGGGTTCGATCTCGTGAAGGTCGGCCCCGGTCATTCCACGATCTCCTTGAGAATGGTGTTGATGATTTTCCCATCGACCCGTTCGTCGCGCATCAACTCGGCCAGGTTGTCGCGAAGGGTGACGCAGCCCTCCTTGCGGGCAAGCATCAGGGCCGAACGGAGCTGATTCGTCTTTTTTTCGCGGATCAGGTTGCGCATCGCCGAGTTGAGGATCATCAGTTCGTAGGCCATAATGCGCTCGTTCTTCGACCGGCCCGGGATCAGGATCTGGGAGATCGTGCCGAGCAGGGACATCGAGAGCTGGGTCCTGATTTCCTCGTGCCGGTGGCCCGGGAAGACGTTGATGATGCGGTCGACCGTCTGGACGGCGCCGACGGTGTGCAGGGTCGCGAGAACGAGGTGGCCGGTTTCTGCGGCGGTCAGCACCATCTCGATCGTGTCGATGTCGCGCATCTCGCCGACGAGAATGACGTCGGGATCCTCGCGGAGCGCATGCATCAGGGCGACCTGGTATCCTGACGTCATCGAGCCGATTTCGCGCTGGGTGAAGATCGAGCGCTTCGGCGCATGGATGAACTCGATCGGGTCCTCGATCGTGATGATGTGCCGCGAGCTGGCCTTGTTGATCTCATGCACGATCGCGGCGAGGGTGTGGGTCTTTCCCGAGTTGGCCGGGCCGGTGACGATGAACAGGCCGCGGGGCCGCTGGGCGATTTCCTTGAGCCGCACCGGCAGTTTGAGTCCGTCGATGCTCGGAACGCGGGTCGGAATGAACCGGAACGCCGCCGAGAGACAGCCGCGTTGCCGGAAGACGCAGACGCGCACTCTGACGCGGTCGCGGTACGCGATCATGAAGTTGGCTTCCATCGTCTCGCGCAGAAACTCCTGTTGGCGCGTATCCATCAACGGGAGAACGAGGTTCGGCATTTCCTGGTGCGCGAGGGGTTCCTCCGAGAGCGGCACGAGCCGGCCGCCGATGCGCAGCACGGGGGGGCTGCCGGCCTTGAGGTGCAGGTCGGAGGCCTTGCGCGCGAGAGCCGTGTCGAAATATCGGTGAATACGCAACATCCGGCTCTACTCCTTTCCGCCAAGCAGTTTGCGCAGGGCGGCGGGGTTGGGCGCCGCGGCCAGCGCGTCCTCGGCACGGACCTTGTTTTGCCTGACGAGCGAGGCGAGCGACATTTCCAGCGTCGTCATGCCGAACTCCGAACCGGTTTCGAGGAACGACGGGATCAGGTGGATCTTGCCCTCGCCGATCAGCGACCGGATCGCCGAGGTGTTGATCAGCACCTCGAACGCGGCGACCCGCCCGCCGTCGATCTTCGGCAGCAGCGTTTGGGAGACGACGCCGCGCAGGACCGTCGCGAGCTGGTGCAGGATCTGCCGTTGCTGGTTCTCGGGGAACACGTTGACGATGCGCTCGGCCGTCAGCACCGCCGACGTGGTGTGAAGCGTGGCCAGCACGAGTTTGCCGGTTTCGGCCGCGTTCAGGGTCAGCGCGATGGTTTTCGGTTCGCGCATCTCGCCGACGACAACGATGTCGGGATCCTGGCGGAGGACGGTCAGCAGGCCCTCGTAAAAGCCCAGGCAGTCGCTTCCGACCTGGCGCTGGTTGAAGATCGAGAGGCCGTCTTCGAACTGGTATTCGATCGGATCCTCTATGGTGACGATGTGCCGGCGCGCCTGGGCGTTCACGTAGCTGAGGTAGCTGGCCAGGGTGGAGGTCTTGCCGGCACCGGTCGGGCCGGTGATGAGAATCAGGCCGTTGGGCTGTTCGATGAGCTTCTGTGCCGCCAGCGGCAGGCCGATCTCGTCGAAGCTCATCACCTTGAAGGGAATCACGCGAAACACGGCGCCGACGCCGTTGATGTCGCGATAGAGATTCACCCGGAACCGGCAGACGCCTTCGAGGGAGTAGGCGAAATCCAGTTCGTTCGTTTCGGCGAACTGCTTCGCCTGCGCTTCCGTCAGGATCGCCTCAAGAACCCGGGCGAACTCGTTCTTGGTAAACCTCGCAGCGGCGAGATGCTCGATGACCCCGTCGACGCGGATGGCGGGCGCCTGACCGACCTTCAGGTGCAGATCCGAACCCCGGCGCTCGAACGTCAGTTTCAACAGTTCATACAGACTTGTTCCGGCACTCATATCCGAAGTATAGCACGAGTATCTCCGCGACTATGCAGGAAACGACCGCCATGATAAACTTTGCTCCGGTCGATCCCAAACCATTCATACCAGGACAAATCCGATGGCGAAGATCCAGCTCGAACAACTGCTCACCAGGCTCCGTCCCCTTCTCGCCACTCTGATCACCGGCTTCAAAACCGGCGAATACCGGCTTCGCAGGGAAGCGGCGATCGCGCTTTCCAAGTTCAAGTGCGAGCGCGCGACGAACTTTCTGCTCGAGAATTTCGAGAGCGACAACATCCAGGACTTCATGGCGCTCGCTCTCGGAAACATCGAAAGCTCCCGGGCCATCTCCCTGCTGATGCAGGCGCTCAACGACTCACAGCAGGAAGTCCGTTTCAACGCCGCCCAGGCGCTCGGCATGATCAAGAGCCCGGAAGCCTTCAACGTGCTGATGGAGTCCCTGAACGAGTACGCCGACACCAATATCTCCGGCGGCGCGGCCACGAGCGGCGGCGGGAAGATTTTCTTCGAAGAGGAAGCCATCATCTCAGCCATCAACGCTTTGGGCAAGATCAAGAACAATCTATCGACACCGCTCCTGAAACGCATTCTCGCCCAGGACAAGAGCCCCCGCATTCGCGCCTCGATCATCATGGCCCTCGGCATGATGTCGAACGAACGCATGCTCCCGATCTTTCAGGCGGCCCTCCGCGACGAGGATTCGCGGGTGCGGGCGAATGCGATCGAAGCAATCGAAGGTCTCAAATCGAGTTCTATTGTTGGAATTATACAACCATACCTCGACGACCCGAACAACCGCGTGCGGGCGAACGTGGCGAAGGCCATCTGGAAGTTCGGCGACTTCGACGTTTCCGACACCCTCATCCAGATGCTGACGCACGCCGACAAGCTGTATCGCGCCTCGGCCGCGTATGCGCTCGGCGAGATCCGCGACGTCCGCTTCATCCCGAAACTGGCCATGGCGCTTCGCGACGACGACGCCGACGTCCGGCGGAACGCGGCGAACGCCCTCAAGAAACTCCAGTCTCCCGACGCCGTCAAGTTGCTCACGCCGCTCCTGGACGACCCCAACTACGACGTGCGCGTACAGGTCGTCCAGGCGATCGTCCGCTGCTCCCCGTCGTCGATTCCCGAACTGCTCGTCCCGCGCCTCGAGAGCGAAGAGAACCCGATCGTCAAGGCGACTCTCATCAGCTGTATCGCGGAAACCTCCGATCAGCAGTATACCGAACTGCTGTTCAAGTTTCTCGAAGACCCCGACAGCCGCGTCGTCTCCAACACGATCGAGGCCCTTCAGAAACTCAATAAATCGGCCCCGCCCCAGAAGCTCACCACCCTTCTCAAGCGCCTGCTGTCTCACGAGGACAACCGCATCAAGACGAACGCCATCCGCGCCCTCTGGAGCTGGAACGAGTACAGCGTCCTCGACAACCTGCACCAGCTTCTGAACCACTCGGAACTCCGGCACCGCCAGTCGGCCATGTATGTCCTCGGCGAAATCGGAACGGCCCTCAGCAACGACCCGTCCGTCACCACATCGGCGAACACGCTCATCGCGGAGCTTCTGGAGCCGGGGGCCGCGGAATCGGCCGCCGCCGTTCCGGCCCAGCTCGCCGACCCCCCCGCGCCGGAAGCCCCGCCGACCGTTCAGCCGCAGGCAAAACCGGCGCCGGCAGCGGAGCCGGCCCCTGCCCCACCCCAGACGGAGACTCCGGTTTCCGAACCGCCCGCCGAAACCTTCGACCAGGAGCTGGAGCAGGCTGCGAACGCCGTCAATGCCCGCGAATTCGAACAGGCGCTGGCAATTTACACTTCGATCATCGAGGCCCAGCCCGACAACTTCAAGGCGATTCTCGGCCTGGCGAACCTGCAGTACATCCGGAAAAACTTTGCCGACGCCGCGCCCCTGTATGAAAAAGCGCTGGCCCAGCAGCCCAACCTGGTCAAGGCGCATTACAACCTCGGAACGATCGCCTACTTCCAGAAGGACTTCCAGAAGGCCCGCGATCATCTCGTCAAGGCCCTGACCCTGTATCCGAAACTCCTCGGCGCCTATCTGATCCTCGCCCAGATCTTCCAGTTCGGCGGCCGCACCGAAGAGAGCATCAAGCTCCTGACCAAGGCCGTCGAACTCTCGCCCCGCAACCCCGTGCTGTTCCAGAAGCTCGCGATGCTCCACCTTCACGCGCGCAACTTCGACCAGGCCACGGAAGTCCTCACCCGCGCGATCTCGCTTTCCCCGCTCGACATCGAGTCGAACCTGCTTCTCGCCTACTGTCTGCAGGCGACGTCACGGTCGGCCGAGGCGTTCAAGGCCTTCGACGCGACGCTCAAAGCCTGCGCCCAGTCGCCGAACCAGGACGAATCGCTCAAGGCTCTCATGCAGAGTTACCTGTTCGTGAAATCAACGCTCAAAGAGTCCTGACCATCCTCAAGGAGAGATCCCATGCAACTCGTCAAAGCAAACCGGTTCTGGAACTACAAAACCTACGACCTGACCAAAATGAGAGGAGACGATTTCCTCGACAAACTCGGCGAACTTCTCGACGACGCCGGCCGCAACGGTTGGGAACTCGCCTATATGTGCGAGAATTATATGATTCTCAAACAGTTATTCGAACAGAAATAATTCGGCGGGGCCGGCCGCAGGCAGATGCCTTCGAAGAATCGTATACAGGATACAATCACCCTCGATACGGACATCAGTCTCCTGCGCGGGATCGGGCCCAAACGCGGGGAAACCCTGCGCGCCGCCGGCATTCGCACCGTCGCCGACCTTCTTCGCCTCCAGCCGCGCCGTTACGAGGACCGCACCCGCATCCGCCCGCTCCGTGAACTTCGCGTGGAACGTCTCCTGCAGGGCCCGTTCAGGGCCGAGGTGAAATCCTTCCGCGGAAGCAGGCCGCGCGCGGGCCTCTCGATCGTGTGGGCCGAGTTCGACGACGGAACGGCCGTCGTGCGGGCCCGGTGGTTCAACCGCCCGTATCTCGTCAAGACGCTCGTCGTCGGCAAAGCCTACTTTCTGTACGGCACCGCCGTCGAGATGAAGGGCGTCCCGATCCTCGACAATCCCGAGCTCGAGCTCGAGGACCCCGCGGAAACCGCGCCCGTTCCCGGCGCCCTCACTCCCGTCTATTCCGCCGGAAAAGCGTTTGCCGAGGCGAAGCTGTCGGGAAGGCAGATCCGCCAGCTGATCGCGCGCACCCTCACAACGATCGACTGGGCCGCGAGTTTCCCGAACCTGCTCGAGTCCGGTCCCTTCCCGCGGCTCCGGCGCGCCTTTTTCGATTTTCACTGGCCCCGCACGCAGGAGGCCGCCGATCACGCTCGCCACACGGCGGCCTTCTTCGACCAGGTCCTGTTCCAGATGGCTGTCTGGCAGAGGCGCAAACGCATCACCGGCATCCTCGGCCCTGATCCGGCCTCTGCCGTCGCACCGCCGGCCGCCGAACCCGGGTATCCCATCCCGTTCCGGCTGACGCGGGACCAAAGCCTGGTTCTCGGAAAGATGCTCGCCGGACTTCGACGGGGGGCCGACGGCCCTCCTCTCAATCTGCTCCTCCAGGGTGACGTCGGCTCGGGAAAGACGCTGGTGGCCTTTCTCGCCATGCGGCATCACGCCGAGCGCCACGAACCCGGCGCCACCTGCGTGTTCATGGCCCCGACCGAAATCCTGGCGAGACAGCACCTGGAGCGGTTCCAATCGTTCTTTCCCGACGCCGCGGCCGGCTCCGATCTTCTCATCGGCGCCCTCCGGCCGCAGGACCGGCGGAACCTGCTCTCAAAGCTCTCAAATGGGAAACTCCGCTACCTGTTCGGCACCCATGCGCTGTTCCAGGACGCCGTCATCGTCCCGAATCTCGCCTTCTGCGTCATCGACGAGCAGCAGCGGTTCGGGGTCGATCACCGTCGCGCGCTCACGGCCAAGGCGGGCTCGCGGACGCCGCACCTGCTGCTCATGTCGGCGACGCCAATTCCCCGCACCCTCTCGCTGACGATCTACGGCGATCTCGATGTCGGCATCATCCGTGAGATGCCGCCGGGCAGAAAACCGGTCACAACCACCCTGCTCAGCTCGCCGGAGGACGCCTTCCCGTACATCCGGGAAGCGGTGTCGCGCCGGGAGCAGGTGTATTACGTCTGCCCGCTCATCGAGACATCGAAGAAGCTTGCCGCAACATCGGTTCGCGAAGCCGTCGAGCGGCTTCGCTCCGCGTTTCCCAACGCCACCGTCGCCGCGGTAACCGGCGACCTGGCTTCGGACCGCCGCCAGGCCGCAATGGAGGCGTTTCATGCCGGAAACATCGACGTTCTTGTTGCCACGACGGTCATCGAGGTCGGGGTGGACGCGCCGGCGGCGACGCTGATGGTGGTCGAGAACGCCGAGCGGTTCGGGCTTTCGCAGCTGCACCAGCTTCGAGGCCGGGTCGGCCGGGGCGACCGCTCGTCGAGCTGTCTGCTGATAAGCGCCGACGGCGAGGCGAACGAGCGGCTCCGGCTGGTTGCAGGCACGACCGACGGTTTCGAACTCGCCGCCGAGGATTTGCGTCTGCGAGGCCCGGGCGATCTGGCCGGAACGCGTCAGAGCGGCATCGCCCACCCCGCTTTTTCGCACCGCATGACCCCGGAGCTGATCGAGAAGGCGCGAAACCGCGCCCTCGAGCTGCTCACCGTCGAGCCCGACGAGACGCGCGCCTGGTTTGCCGCCCGCATGCGCGAGAGTTTCGGCGACCGGCTCGAAACATTCATGGAAGGGGGCTGACCGCAGATGCGCGTCATTTCAGGATCGGCCAAAGGCCGTCAACTCAAGATGCCCAAGGGGGGAAAAACCCGCCCGGCGATGGACCGCGTGAAGAGCTCGCTGTTCTCGATTCTTGCCGCCCGCATTCCCGACTGCCGGTTTCTCGACCTGTTCGCAGGTTCGGGAAGTCTCGGCATCGAGGCGCTTTCGCGCGGCGCGGCGTTCGCCGCGTTCGTCGACATGTCGAACGACTGCATCACGGCAATTCGCGAGAATCTCGAGATGACCAGGCTCGCCGACCGGGGAAAACCCTTCCGGATGGACTGCCTCTCGTTCCTGCGCGGCCGGCCGCTCGAACCTTTCGATATCGTCTGCATCGACCCGCCCTACCTGAAGGGCCTGCTCGAGCCGATCCTGAACGAGCTTCCGGTCTGCCCTCTCTTCAACGAACGCACGATCTTCATCATCGAGCGACAAAAGAAAGACGACCTGGGCCTCGACAAGAAGCCGGCCCTCGAACAGACCGACGAGCGCCTGTTCGGCGACACCGTTCTGACGTTCTTCCGGCTGAAGAAGACCGCATCTTGAGGCTGCCGCCCCTCCCCCGCCCGAACAGTGATTTTCTGGTCGTGCGTACAAGAACGGACATGGCTCTCAGAGATACGCCGGTACAACATGCTCGGTGTTCCAAGACGCAACCGAATCATCAGCGTCATCTGCGGATTGGTTCTCGAGAAAGCAAAAAGAGACCGGCGCCCCGGAAATCCGGGGCGCCGGCTTGTTGTATTCGGGAGGGGGATTACTTGAGATTCTGGGTCTGCTTGAGCTGGATGTATTCCTGGTAGGCCGCGCGATACTCGGCGAGTGCCGCCTTCACTTCGGCCGCGGAGCCGCCGGCGGTGGTGACCAGCTGCGTGTATTTGTTATACGCCGCGATATAGCGGGCGTGGGCATCGGTCACAGAAGTGTTCGACACGGACGTGCTCGTGGGCGTCGTGGTAGTCGTCGTGGTCGGAGCGGCCGCAGTCGAGTCGACAGCGGGGGCGGCGACGGTCACGTCGGTGACGGGGGCCGTATCGGACACGTGGGCGTCCGAGCCGGAGATCACGACGGCATCCTGGTCGCCGATGGTGACCGGGCCGGTCTGGTTCATGGACGGGATGACCGTGCTCATGTCGTAGTCGGACGGAGTGACCATGATTTCATCGCTGCCAGCGAGGACTTCCTGGCTGCTGGTCTTCTTCTTGTGGCGGCGATACAGATAGATGCCGACCGCGACGGCGGCGATGATGATCAGCGCCGGAATGAACAGAGGGCTCGCGATGATGCCGGCGACCCAACCAGCCACGGCACCGACGCCGGCCGCAATGGCCCCGCCGATCGCGCCAAGAGCGCCGAGGAGACCACCACCAACGGCCGCGACACCGCCGACGACCGCGGTTCCGATTCCGGCGATGCCGCCGGCTGCGCCGACCGCACCGGCAACGGCGGGGGCGGCGAGAACGACGCCGGCTCCGACGACCGCACCGGCCGCGGCACCGACAACGACGCTCTTCTTGTCGAGCGCATGGGCGGGCGCGGGCTGGAAGACGGTGAAGTCGACGACCATAAGCAGAGACAGGACGATGCAGATCACCGAACTGAACGATTTACTCTTTCTCATACGTAACCCCCTGATAATCGCGTTACGAACGGTACACCGATTAGATAATTCAAGTGTAATGATGCAACGGGGGGGCGTCAAGGTGTCTGCCCCAAATTTGAAAATTTTCATTCAAAAAGAGAATGCGGGCGGATCACGATCCTCCCTTGAACCGGACGACCGGCAATCTCGAAGCCACGTTCGCATTCCAGCCTGCCGAAGCTCGAGAGGCTCTCGCCCTTCGAGAGGCTCAGGGCGAACGGAAGACAATCATTCTGGAGGTCACGAAAAACGAGTGGAACGAGTGGAATGATGTGCTCGCCCGGAGATACGGTCTCTCTTGTCCCGGGGTTACCCCTGTCGTATGATGTACACAGATTCGAGGTGTTACCTTACCTTCATGACCGGAGGCAATCATGTATCTTGACAAGCGGAACCAGGTCGAAGTCGGCATCGCCGATCAGATCGAGATCTCGTTTCATATTCTCAACTATAATCAAAGCCTCGTGCAGTTCGCAGACAGCAAGGCGAACGCCCTTCTCCTGATCAACTCGATTTTCATTGCCGCCCTGACGCCGTTCATCGAGAGGCTGAGCCACAATTCGTTCGCCTCGGCGATCGCCGTGGGATTTTTCATCTTCAGCATCATCTCGATCCTGATGTCCCTCGGGGTCATCATGACCCGCAGCGCCGGCATCGTCGAGAACCGCACGAAGACTCTCGCATTCTACGGCCACATCATCGAAAACAATTCGGCCGAGGGGTACATTCACGAGGTTTCGTCGTGCGAGGCGAAGAAGTTCAATGAATCAATTCTTACAAATATATATACCGTCTCGAAGATCGCGGGCGCAAAGTTCTCGATCTACAACCACGGGCAGACGATGACATTGATCTCATCCCTGCTCTGGATCGTGACCATTCTGTTCATTCCGTTCATTTGATACCGCGACTTTCGCCCGTTCCGGATAGGTTTCCCTGAGCAGGTCGGCAAGCAGGGTCCAGCGCGCCTGGACCCTGTCGTTTTTCACGGCGATCCAGACGGCGCGTTTACTTCCCATCAGCACGAGGGTTCTGCGAGCCCGCGTCATGCCAGTATAGAGCAGGTTCCGTTGGAGCATCACGTAGTGCTGGGTCGTCGCGACGAGCACCACGGCCGGGTATTCGCTTCCCTGGGACTTGTGAACGGTGATCGCGAACGCGTGGGAGAGGTCGAGCAGATCGGCGGCCTGGTATACCCGTTCCCCCTGAGGGAACTCGACGACGATCTCCTGATCTTCGGTCTCGACATTTCGGACAATGCCGATGTCGCCGTTGAACACGTCGAGGTCGTAATTGTTTTTGAGCTGGATCACCTTGTCGCCGACGCGAAAGACCCGGTGCATGTGCGTCAGCTCGGGTTTTTCGGGGGAAGCGGGATTCAGCGCCTCCTGCAGTTCCCTGTTGAGGTTCGCGGCGCCGAGCGTGCCGCGGTTCATTGGGGTGAGCACTTGGATGTCCTCGATCGGATGGTATCCGAACCGTTTCGTCAGACTCAGCGACACCACGTTCCGGAGCAGGGGAAGCGCCTTGTCGGGCTCGCCCGCGTCGAGGAAGTAGCAGTCGGTGCGCGTTTTCCCGTCGGGGGAAACGAGGATCGGCATCGCGCCGCCGTGGACGCGATAGGCATTGCGGATGATCAGCGACTCCTCCGCCTGCCGGAAAACGATGTTCAGCCTCACGACGGGCGCGACGCCGGATTCGATCAACTGGCGCAGCAGCAGGCCTGGGCCGACGGACGGCAACTGGTCGGCGTCGCCGACGAGCACGCAGGTGGCGCCCGGCGGGACAGCCTTGATCAGCGCGTGAAACAGGTTCATGTCGATCATCGAGGCCTCGTCGACGACGAGGGTGTCGCAGGCGAGCGGCTTCGACTGGTTGTAGCGGAAGCCGCCCTCCTGGGGCGAGTATTCGAGCAGGCGGTGGATCGTTTTCGCCTCCCGACCGCTCACTTCGGCGAGGCGTTTCGCGGCCCGGCCGGTCGGGCTCGCGAGCAGGACCCGGCGGCCCATCAGCGTATGCGCCTCGACGAGCGTTTTCAGGGTCGTCGTCTTGCCGGTGCCCGGACCGCCGGTGATGACAAGAAATCGCTCGCGCAGCGACTTTTCGACGGCGACGGCCTGGATCTCGGTGAGCGTGATACCCGCCTTCGAGGTCGCCCCCTCGAGCGCTGCAAGCAGCTTCCCCCGGTCGGGGCCGCCTGGACCGCGCCATCCTGGCGCCGGCGGCCCACTTCCCCTGTCGTGGGAGGCGTGGTCAGGCGCGTCCTGCAACAAGGGGGCGAGGCGCTCAACGACGCCGATCTCGTCACGCCAGGCGAACGAGAGATACACGCAGGCGATGTCGCCGTGGTCGCGAATGACGATGCGCCGGTCTTTCGTCTGGGCGTCGATCGCTCCTTCGACGGCCGCCACATCCTCGACCTGGAGGATCTCGACGCTTCGCTTCACCAGCTCGGGGCGCGGCAGGAACATGTGGCCTTCGTCGAGAGCGGCGTTCAGGACGAACAGCAGGCCGGCCTCGAGTCGGCGCGGGTCGGCACCGGTGATGTTGAACTCAGCGGCGATCTTGTCGGCCGTCTTGAACCCGATGCCCCGGATCTCGTAGGCAAGCATGTAGGGGTTGGCCGCCACCTTCGCGATGGCGTCCTGGCCGAGATTTTTGAAGATGCGCACAGCGTAGGCCGTCGAGATGCCGTGTCCCTGCAGGAAGATCATCACGTCCTGGATCGCCTTCTGCTGCTTCCACCCCTCGATGATGCGCGCGCTGCGCACGGGACCGATGCCGTCGCAGTCGGCGAGCCGGTCGGGCCGGCTTTCGATCACATCGAGCGTCTCGGTTCCGAACGCGGCCACGAGGCGCTTCGCCGTCACCGGGCCGACCCCCTTGATCAGGCCCGAGCCGAGATATTTCTCGATGCCCCGCACCGTCGCCGGTTTCATCGTCGTGTATTTGAACGCGTGAAACTGCGGCCCGAACTGGGGATGGCAGGTCCAGGTGCCGTAGACGCGCAGCTCCTCGCCCGGATGGATCGCCGAAAAACTGCCGACGACGGTGACGCCGTCAGCCCGGCCCTTGACGCTCGTCCTGAGCACGGAGTAGCCGTTCTGCGGGTTCGTATATGTGATGCGTTCGACGACGACGGTCAGGCACTCGTTTTCCACGCCATCATTCTACCAGAAGACCCCGGAAAAGCGCCCGCACTTTCTGGCTGATACCTCCCCTGGAGAGCGCGGGCGGATCACGGATCCGGCCCGACGCCGCGCGCTTGTTCACCAACCTACGGCGACCGTGAACCGGATGCGCACGCCCTGATGTCCGCATTGACAGCGGCGCGAGGCAATGATAGGGTGGAACCTGCATGAATTCTTCATTTCCTGCGTTGCAACAACGCCTGCCGGCCTTGCTCGCAGGCGCGTTCCTCTTCGTGCTTTTCGCCGTCTGGACGGCTTCGCTGATTCTCGAGAACGATCCCCAGCCCAACATCGACATCGTGTTGTCGCCTTCCGCACGTCTCGCCCCCGGCGACACGACCGAAGTCGCGCTGTATGCTCTCGGCCGCGACAAACCGTATCCCGTCCAAAGTCTCAAACTCGAGGCGCACCTTCGCTCCGCCGGGCGGTCCGTTCCGCTCGTACCCCCCTTTACGGCCGTCGAGAAACGCCCGGGGGTGTATGCCGCCAAAATCTCCCTTCCAGATTCGTTCAACGACGGCATGTATGAACTCGCCGTCTTCCGCTCGAACGCTCGCCGACAACCGCTCGCCGTGTTCAGCATCCAGGCGGGAACGAACTACTCGTTCGCCGCCACTCCGCCCGGCCTCCCTCTTCGCACAGGCGGTTCCTACCGGTTCGATCTCGCCGCCATCGATCCCGCAACCTCCCGTCCGCTCCCGCGCCTTCCCGTCAGATGCAGGATCACAACCCCGGACGGCTTCACCACGACGAACAGGGTCGCGTTCACCACCCGTCAGGGAACGGGCGATTTCACCTTTTCCCTGCATCCGGAAAGCCCGACCGGGGAGTATCTCTTCGACTTCTCGTGCGGGAACCGGTCGCTCCAGTTCCGCGTTCCGGTTCTGCCGGCGCTCCCCCCCCTCGTTTTCCTGAGGAGTTTTCTGACCCGCGCCGCTTCGAATCTTCCGACGCCCGTTTCCGGATTGATACCCGTTTTCCCGGTTCGCCCGGAGAGCCAGGCGCGCTGGAGCCTTCACCATGGAAAAGAGCCACATTCGCCGATCCGGTGGGCGAAAGCGGGCGGCAGAGGCGTTCGGGTGAATTTCGATCTCGGCACGCGTCGATTCGCCGTAATTGAGCTCTGGCAGCGCAACAGGCTGCTACATTCGTCGCTTTGTCCCCAGGCTTCGGGCACCGTCAAAATAACCTTTCGCAACAGGCTTCCCCTCACGGCACCGATCAAGGTGAGGCTGTGGCAGAAGAAGCGCCGCCAGGTCTGGTCAGACGAGTATGTCATTCCGACGCTTTCCGGAGCTGACGAAGCAACTCGCAGGTTTCGGCGCCTGGCCGAAGACTGCGAGCCGCCTGCCGACCGCACCCTCGCCCGTCTGCTGACGCCGGCGGCCGCTTCCGTGCAGGTCGGAAGCGGCTATCAGCGAACCGACGGTCTCACGCTCGCGACCGGTTTTCTGTCCGAGGTCTGCCGACTCTCCCTTCCCTGGATTCTTCTCGTCGCCATGATCCTGCCGTTCGCCGGCACCATCTGCAGCGATGCCGGGAAGAACGGGTGCCAAAGCGTCTCCGCTTTTCTCCTCCCTGTGACGGCAGCCATGATGGTCTTTTTTTTCCTGGCCCGATCCGGTTTCGCGGAGCCTCCCGGCCCGATCCTGCTGTTCGTGGGTTTCCTCGCCGCAGCTCTGATGCTCAACGCCGGCCGGTATTCATCGGCAGGCGAATCCCTCATCCGCACCCCGCCCAAATCGGTCCCGCAAGCCGTTCGTCAGCCCCCCATCCGGGCTATCGAGGCGTTCGTTCTCCTCGGAGTCATCCTCTCCGGGTCCCTTCTTGGAAAGATGCTTACCGGCGACCTGGCTTTTCAGGCGTCGCAGGCTACGTTTCTGGCGTTCATCGCCGCCGTATCGGGGCTCATGACCGCGATATGCATGCTGGGAACGGGTTCGCTGAGTCTGAGCAGACCCGATCCGTCCCTGTTCGCGGCGGTTTCCGACCTTCTGTCGCGATTCACCTCCGGTCTCGCAAAAGGCGGATGGAAAGTCGCTCTCCTGCTCACGCTTCTCATGGCGGGGCTTTTCGCAGGAATCCTGCGTCTTCACACGCTGTTTCATCCCCCGTCCTCAGAGATGTCCGGACCGGCTGTCCGCCGCGCCTGGAGACAGAAGAATGCTTTCGCTCTTCGGTCGCAGCAGCTCCAGTTCGTTCCCACGGAGTCTGCGGCTGCAGAGAGCGGCGGCCTCGAAACGGCGACGGGACCCTCCGACGCGCAGCGCGCCATACAATCTCGGTTCCTCCTTCTGCGAGGCACAAAACACTGGACCGGTCGAAAAATTCAGAGAATCAACGTCTTCACGAAACCCAGGGATTTTCTCGATCGGTGGGTCCGCTCTCTCGCATCCCTCCGTCCTACCCTCTGGACGATCTGCCTTGAACTCAATGCCAGGGCCACGCGCTTCCAACTCCTCGACCCGTCCGAGCGACGCGAAGAGCGGGAACGCCTGGAAGCCTGCCTGACCGTCTTTGGAAACATGCTATCCCGCGAGGTCCAGGGAGGAAAAACCATTTCTCCGGCCCGCAAGCAGTTCCTTGCCGACACCCTGACGAGCCTCTCCGGGGCGGTTTCAACCGATGCGGCCTTCAGGCAGGCGCTTCAGGCGCTTCCCGTCGTTCCGGCAACCGGCGAAGAGGTCGATCCGGCCGTCGGTCTGATCGAGTATCCGACCGCGACGCCGCCGGTCGAGATTCCAGCTCTCGTCGCCCCGGCCTTTCGGCCGGGTGGGGCGCTCCGGCTCGGAAACGAAAGCGGTGTCTCGGTTTCGTTCCCCATCCGCCCCGAAATGACGCCCCTCGTGCGCGGAACATCCTTCCGTGACACGTTCGAAATCACCCGTCTCGAAACTCTCCGCGAGAGACCGCTTCTTCTCGAGCTGGTTTTCATCCCCTGAAGGTGATTTCTCCCGCCGACTGAGCTACAATGAAGAGATGAAAACCTTCGACGAAGCCTATGCCACGATCATGGAAGTCGCCGCCGGCTCCGTGCCCGAAAGCGAGCCTGTTCCGCTCGATGCGGTCCCCGGCCGCATTCTCGCCGAGAACCTCGCGGCGCCGGAGGATCTGCCCATGGCCGACAACTCGGCGATGGACGGGTACTGTTTCAGACGCTCTGACGCCGTTGCCGCGTCATCCGGAACCCCGGTTTCCCTCCCGCTCGCGTCCGGGATCGACGCCGGCCATCCTCTCGAGGCGCTCCCCGAGGGTCATGCAGCGTATATCGCGACCGGCGGCATTCTCCCGGTCGGCGCCGACACGATCGTCAGGATCGAGGACGCCGAACTCCCCGCACCCGGCACGCACCTCCTGGTTCGCAGTCTCCCTCCCGAAGGCGCCTACATCCGGCGTCGCGGCCGAGACCGACGTTCGGGCGATCTCGTGCTGGCCGCGGGCGTGCGGCTCACTCCCTATGCCGTCGGCGTCGCGGCGTCGCTCGGTCGGACCGTCGTCCGCGCGGCGCGACGGCCGCGGGTCTGCATTCTCGTCTCCGGAGACGAGCTCGTCATGCCGTTCGAACACCCCCGGCCCTGGCAGGTCCGCAACACCAACACCCCGATTCTGAAAGCGCTCATCCGCTCGGCCGGCGGAGAGCCGATCGATCTCGGCATCGTCCGCGACGACCCCGGCTCCGCCGAAGCCGCCCTTCGGCGGGCCGCGGAACTGGGCGACGTCGTCGTCTCCTCCGGCGGCATCTCGATGGGCCGGAAAGACCCTTTTGTCACGGCGCTGGACGCCATCGGAGCCGCGATATCCGTCAGAGGCGTCGCGATGAGGCCGGGCAAGCCCATCACGTTCGGACGCATCGGCAACACCCCGTATTTCGGGCTTCCCGGCAACCAGGCGTCTTCCGCCGTGACGGCCGAACTGTTCCTGCGCCCGTTCCTGGCGCGTCTGCAGGGAAGCGCGGATCCGGACCACCGTCGCGTCCTGCTCCCCCTGGCGAAAGATGTGACGAACCGCACCGGCCGCGATGATTTCCAGCGGGGGCGGCTTGTCAGCACGGCATCGGGACCCGTCGCCGAAACGCTGGAAAAGCAGGATTCCCATTTTCTCTCGTCTCTTCTCGGAGCGGACCTCCTCGTCAGAATTCCTGGCGACAGGCCGCAGATCAGAGCCGGTGAGCTCGTCGAGTGCCGGTTCATCGGCTGAGGAACCTCATCATGCTGTCACCGTTCGAAATTCCCGACACCCTGGCGATGGACATCGGAACCGGCACCAAGGATGTGATGCACTTTTCTGCCCGTCACACGCTCGAAAACAACGTCAAGCTCGTCGTGCCGACGCCGGCGCTCGTGATGGCCGACCGGCTGGAGCGTCACGAGGGGGAGTTGCGCATTTCCGGTTACACGATGGGCGGCGGATATCTCGCGAAGGTCATCAAGCGGCACCGGGCCTGCGGCAGGCGCGTCGTCATGGAGGAAATGCCCGCTTTCACGGTCCGCAACAACATCGAAGAGATCGAAGCCGCGGGTATCGAGATCGTCGAGCGGGTCGAGGAGCCCACCCACGTTTTCGACGAGATCGAACTGCCGCTCTATTACGAGCTGCTCGGCCGGTTCGGCATCGACACGAAAAAGATCAGAATCATCGGCATCTCGGCCCAGGACCACGGCTACAACACGAGCGAGGAGTCTTCTCGGCGGAACCGGTTCAAGTATTTCCTCGACCATCTCGCCGGCGAACGCTCCCCCCGCTCGCTGGTCTTCACCGACACCGATCTTCCCGACGTCTTCGGCCGTCTCTTTTCGGGCGCACGGTGTGTGAAGCATTTCGATCATACGCTCCGCGCCGTGCTGATCGACACCTCGTTCTCCGCCATTCTTGGCTGTGGTCTCGACCCGAGAGTCGCCGCCCTGCGCGGCCCGGTGCTGTACATCAATTACGGGAACGGGCACACGATGGCCTGCATCATGGACGGCACCCGCATTCTCTCGTTTTTCGAGCACCACACCCGCGTCCTCAAGACGAAACCCGAGGTCATGGCCGGCTTCATGAGCCGGCTCGCCGAAGGGAAGCTTTCGACCGACGAAGTGTTCGACGACGATGGGAACGGCTGCGTGACGTTCGAGCCCATCGCTTTTTCCGAACTCGCCGGCGTCGTCGTGACCGGCCCTCAACGCCATCTGATCGAACAGAGCGGCCTCGGTCCGTTCGTCGAGGCGGCGCCCGGGGGCGACATGATGATGACCGGACCGCTCGGCCTGCTGCGGGGCGTCACCATGCGGAGGCATGAGTTGTGCGGCTGATCAAGTTTTATAGTTGCTTATACATATTTTTCATTTTGCTCGTTTTGTTGTTCGCATCCGTTTTGCCCGCCGGCGCCTGCGACGACACGCTGATTTCCCTGATGACGGCGAACGATCCCAACAGCGCGTTCAGCCTGGGGATCAAGGAGTTCAACCGCTCGCTCAACCTCCTCGGAACGGCGCTGAGATACAATGAACTCGATGCCGTCCCCGGCCACCTGGTGAAAGTCATGGAGGCCTGGCTGGCCTTTTCCAACAAGTTCAACGTCAACCCGCCCGAAGCGGCGCGCGAGGACATAGCCTGGGCCGCCAAGATGAGCGAGACGGCGGAACGGATCGGCCGGATACGCAGGCTCATCGAAGAGAAGAAACACGTCGAGGCGCACGACGCCGTGCTCGCCCTGAGCGGCCGGCTGGGGATCTTTTTCGAGGCCGTCGGCATGAGCCCGATCAAGCGCAGGTTCCTCATCGGATCGGAACTGCTGATCCGCCTCGAGCAGGACCGCGTCGGGAGCAGATTCGAAAATATGAAATCGACCTGCGCCTCGTTCACGGCGTGGCTGACCGAGTTCCGTCCGACGCTCGCATCGGACGCCCTCGCTCCCTATGACCGCATCATCGATGCCGCCGGGCGGCTCGACATTATGCTCGACGGCGATCCGGCCAGTTCCTCGCGGCAGATCGAGGCGCTCGTGAAACTCATCGAAGCCAGCGTGCTGGACCTTCGCGCGCGCGTCCTCATGCGCGAGTGGTTCCCGCCGGCGCCCGATGCCGACGTTCAGAGAACGGCCCCGGACGCGGCCGGTGCCCCCCGCTGATCGTCTGACAGCCACTTCGATGGCAGGAACATCCGAACCATGTATCGCCACCACTTTCCCCTGATGAACGAGCTTTTTGGCTGGCTCCGAACGACCTGGGCTTGGCCTGGCCTCGAAGAGGTCGGCCGGTTTCTCGGCACTCATCTCATTTCCGGCATGATTCCGGCGTTCTTCATCGCCGGCGCGATCGCCGTCTTTCTGGACAAGCAGCGCATCACCAGGCTCATGGGGCCGCAAGCCCCCGCCTGGGTCTCCTATCCCATCGCCTCGTTCGCCGGGGCGATCCTCACCGTCTGCTCATGCGGCGTCATCCCTATATTTACAGGTATCCTTCAGCAGGGCGCGGGCATCGGCCCGGCGTTCACGTTCCTGTTCTCGTCTCCGGCGGTCAACCTCATCGCCCTGACCTACACGACCACCTTTCTGGGTCTCGGCTTCACCGCCGCCCGCATCGTCGCGGTCATCGCCTCGTCCATCGCGATCGGGCTTGTGATGCGACTTCTGTTCAGAGAGCCTCCGCCGCTGGCCGTTCCCACCCTGGCGATGGCCGAAGAGGAAAGCGACCGCACCGACGGCCAGACGCTCATCGTCTTCCTCCTGCTCCTCCTGATCATGCTCACTTCGACGGGCATCTTCGACCGGCATCTCCGGCCCGACCCCGTCGCCATCAACTCTCCCATGCTGACGTCCAGCATGATCAGAGCCCTCGATTTCCTGCTGTCGAAACTCCTGGTGATTTTCTTCGAGATCGCGATTCTTGCCGGCGCCCTGTGGAAATGGTTCAGACCCGACGAGGTGAAACAGTGGCTGAAAAAGTCCTGGAGCCTCTTCGTGATGATATTTCCAACGGTTCTGCTGGGTATTTTCATTTCGGGACTGCTCGCCGCTCTCGTCCCGCTGACCCGGTATATGTCGCTCTTCTCCGTCAATTCGATCGAGTCGAACCTGCTGGCAAGTCTGATCGGCTCACTGATGTATTTCGGGACGATCGTCGGCGTGAATATCGTAGCGACCCTCGTCCATTTCGGCATGCACACCGGCCCGGCCCTGACGCTCATCCTTTCCGGCCCGGCCGTGAGTCTCCCGAGCGTTCTCGCCCTCCAGGCCGTCGTCGGCAGAAAGAAGGCCGTTGTCTTTCTTCTGCTCGTCATGCTCTTTACCGCGCTGAGCGGGTATCTATACGGCATGCTGTAATATTCGTCCGCAACCGCCGCCCCGGATCCCTGCCGTTCAAACTCGGTTTGCTCTCTCCGGTTACCTCCGGGGTGACGGTAAGGGGGGGAGTGTGGTATAACGAAGTCGGTGCCGCCGGGTGACGAAAAAATTCGCTCAGGGGCGCGGAATGGTTGTCGCACAGTAATTCGAAAGGACCGTGTCATGTCGAAGAAGACCGCTGCTGACCTCAATCCCATCCAGGACTTGATGAAGGAAGGGAAGTATGACGAGGCCCGGCCTCTGCTCCAGGACTACCTGAAGCACAAGCCGGATGATCCACTGGCACTGCGCCTGTACGGCAACACGTATGCCTACACCGGCTTTCTCGGCAAGGCCAAGAAAATCTGGAAGGACGCCATCCGGAAATTCCCGGACAACATCGATCTGCTGTACAATTACGCTCTCGCCTTCTACCTCCAGGGCGACCTGGAGACGGCCTACCGATACTGGAAACGGGCTCTGGCCCTGAACGGAAAGGATTCAGAAATTCTGTTCAGCCTGGGCCAGGTCGCGCGCGATCGCGGGATGCTCCGCCGGGCGGTATCATGGTGGAAGAAAGCTCTCCAGATCGACCCCTCCAACGTCGAAACGATGAACAACATCGGCACCGCCTTCGCCTCGCTCGGCATGTTCGGAAAAGCGGCGCTCTGGTATGAAAAAGCTCTCGCCGAAGATCCGGACTACGCTCTCGCCCACTTGAACCTCGCCAACGCGAAGTTCGAACTCCACCAGTTCGACGAGGCCTCGGCACATGCCGAAAAGGCCGCTCAACTCGATCCCTCGAGCCACCTCGAGGCATCGGAAACCCTCATCCGAAAAGTGAAGGCGGCCCGCCCGCCGGCCCCGGCCCCAAAACCGGAGGCGCCGAAAGCCGAAGCGCCGAAGTAACCTCCTCCGTTCCGCTCACGAACGCAGCCCCGGGTCAGGACGGCCCGGGGCTGCATTTTTATATACAGACATCTATATATTACTGCACGGCGAAAACCTGTTCGTGTTCCTCTTCGCGCCGCGCCCTTCGACACGCTCAGGGCGAACGGGGGATCTCATTCGACGGGGCTCGAAAACCCGGTGTCCGGCGGTGGTTCGCTCAGTTCAGGGCTTCGACGGCAGGGGGATCGCCGTCGGTGCACAGGCCCGCGACGAGAACCCGGCGGTTGGATCGCAACATTTCGTTTTCCCTCGACAACCGCTCGTTTTCAGTCTTCGCGCAGTTCAGCTGACGGGTCATTTCGGCGTATTTCTCGGCCATTTCGGCCAGCACGCACTGAAGTTCACGCATCTCCGACGCGATCGAGTCGAGAAAGGAGCACAACGCGGGCGAATCGATTTCCCCGTGCGTCTCCGTGACCGAGTGTTCAAGCTGCGGCATATGACCCTCCGATGAAGTCGAACACATGTTCCACAACCTTCATCGGCCAACCCGGCCGCCGGGCTTAGCGGTTGATGAAAATCAGTCCGCCAGACCGTGGGGGTCGGAGCCGACGCACATGAGCCCGTAGGGTCCCGATCCGGCAGTCGCCTTGAAAAAATACTGGTACCGGTTTCCCCTGATGGGACACTGCGGCGGGGAATGGAGATATCCGGCCTTCCAGAGCACGTTCGCCGGATCGCTGGCGAGCTCTCGTGTGAACCTGTTCTCCTGGCAGTATACCTCGATCGCGTCCCTGATCAGCCTGTTGTTGGCGTAGCATGCCCGTTGCCTCGCCATGGGGCCGATCGGAAGCCAGGTCGGCGACACTTCGCGGATGAGGATGACCAGCAGCAGCATCGCGCCTACCCCCATGACGATGCCGACCACCAGCATGCTCAGAGATGCCTGGAAACTCCTCAGCACGAGCCATGTGTCGTACAACCAGCTTTTCCCGCTCCTCGGCTGCGCGTCGATGGTCCGGATCTCGTCCTGTTTCGGCCGGGCCAGCCAGAACGCGCATTTCCGGCAGAACCGCTGACTCGGCAAAACGTCCTCTTCGCACCTGGGACAGCTGCGATAGGAATGATGCCTCTCGATCGTCGATCTCATCGAATCTCTCCCATGCCGGCTTTTGCTTACTATACTCCCCCCCGGGCGCCAAGGGAAGAAGCTGTTCATACCACCGATGAACGACATTCGAGGGATCAGCTGGCAGATTTTCAACCCGCATGCCCGATTTTCGTCATTTTCCTCACTCTGAAGCCCGGAAATGACGATGATCGTTACAAAGTCGTCATGGCATTCATTTTGCTCAATCAAAACAGCCCCGTTTTGCCCGATACCGGCAGCGGGGTTCGCGTGAAGATGTTTCACCGAAGAAAGGTTTTCAAGATGAGAAGATCGTATCCTTGGCTCGCCATCATGCTGATACTCGTCGTCTGCGCGGCGGCACATGCGGCGTACCCCGATCCGCCCTCACTGCCTCCTACCCCGCCTTTACCCCAACTTCCGCCGATCGGCGGGAACCCCGGAACCCCAACGGCTCCGGACAATCCAGGCTCTCCGCCGACTCCGAACCACCCGTCGCCCCAGCCGCCTCCGGGGGCGCCGACAACGCCGGGATACCCCGGCCATCCCCAGCCTCCCCAATATCCCGGATACGAGTCGGCCGAATCGCTGTATCGCAACGGAATGGAAGCCGCTTCCCGCGGCGATTATCGCCGGGCAATCTACAATTTCCGCCGGCTTCTCGAACGGTATCCGTACGATTTCCGCGCTCCCGAGGCTGCGTTCCAGGCCGCCGAATGCTCCTGCAAGACCGGTGAATTCGACCGCGCCATTGAGTATTACAGGCGCGTCGTCACCTCATACCCGCGCTCCGCCCGGTGCGAGGAGTCGATGTTTCTGATCGGCCGGTGCATGAGCACTCTCGGCGAACATCGCAACGCCCTCGACCAGTTCATCGCCTTCATCCGGAAATACCCGAACGGCCGGCTGACCGACGACGCCTGGTTCTTTCTCGGCCAGAGCTACGAGCGGCTGAACGACCCGGCCGACGCCATTACCTGCTACCGCGAACTGATCAACCGCTTCCCCGGTTCGGACTATTACTCCCAGGCCCGGGCGCGGCTTCGCGAGCTCGAACAGGTCGGGTATCCTCCGACCTATCCCCCGACATACCCGCCCGGCAACGGGTATCCGTCTTTCACCGACCGAAAGTTGTACGACATGGGGCACACGGCCCTGTTGAACCGGGACTACAACGGCGCCCGCAGCCGCTTCGACGAACTGCTCCGCAGGTATCCCGATTCGGCGTGGGCCGACGACGCCCTCCTCTGGACAGGCAAGAGCTACGCCGAAGAGCGCAATTGGAAAGCCGCTTCGAAAGCGTTCTCGGACCTTCTGTTCCGGTATGCCGATTCCGAACTCCGCCCCGACGCCCATTACAGTTACGCATGGAGCTTGTATCAGCAGGCCATCGCGGAAACCGGCCGCCGGCTGTTCGAGCAGGCAGCGACCGAGTTTTCAAGTTTCGGGTACACGTTTTCGACTCATTCCTGGGCGCCCGAAGCCGTCTATCTTGCCGGCGACTGCTACGACCGCATCGGGAACACGACCACGGCCCGCCGGTATTTCCAGGAGACGATCACCCGGTATCCCGGCTCGACGGCCGCGCAGAAAGCCAGAGAACGACTCGACGGCACCTTCTGAATCATCCGTCCGTCATCTTCCGGCCGGGTCATCGACCCGGCCGGTTTTGTCGTTTCCGGACATGCGGGTTTGCCAGAGTGCGGGTGCGTGTGATACTCATGAGCGGTCGCGCCTTCCGGGGCAGAAAAGACGATCCCACGAGACGACACGAAGAGGCAACGAATCGACATGGACCAATCAACGACCATACACGGCTGGCTGGATGCGCTGGGCTCCTTCATGAGCGATCTCAGCGGCTGGGTCTGGGGCCTTCCCCTTCTCGTGCTGCTGTTCGGCACGCACCTGTATCTCACGTTCAGGCTCCGCTTCATCCAGAGATATATATTTACAGCGATAAAACTTTCGGTGAAGCGTGAAAAAGAGGGCACGGGCGACGTTTCCCAGTTCGGCGCTCTGACGACCGCGCTCGCGGCGACGATCGGCACCGGCAACATCGTCGGCGTCGCGACGGCCGTCGCGGCCGGCGGCCCCGGCGCCGTCCTCTGGATGTGGCTGACCGGCGTTTTCGGCATCGCAACCAAGTATTCCGAGGCGTTGCTTGCCGTGCGGTTCCGCGTCGTGACCCCCGACGGCCAGATGGCGGGCGGCCCAATGTATGCGCTCGAGCGCGGTCTGAAGGCGCGCTGGGGGTGGCTGGCCTCGGCTCTCGCCGTCATTTTCGCCCTGTTCACCGCGATCGCCGCCTTCGGCATCGGCAACATGGTCCAGGCGAACTCGATCTCGGTGATGCTGCACGAAAGTTTCAGCGTTCCCGCCTGGCTCTCCGGGGTCTTCCTGGCCCTCCTGACGGCGTTCGTCATTCTCGGCGGCATCAAATCGATAGCCCGCGTCTGCGAGAAGCTCGTTCCCTTCATGGCGTTTTTTTATGTAATCGGTTGTATTATTTTACTTGCATTAAAATGGGAAACCCTCGGCGAGTCCCTGATCCTGATCATATCCTCCGCTTTTTCCGGCCACGCCGCCCTCGGCGGCTTTCTCGGCGCGGGTGCCAAGGAGGCGGCCCGATACGGCATTGCGCGCGGCCTGTTCTCGAACGAATCGGGTCTCGGAAGCGCGCCGATCGTCGCGGCCGCCGCCCAGACGAAGAATCCCGTCCGGCAGGCTCTCGTCTCCTCGACCGGCACGTTCTGGGACACCGTCGTCGTCTGCGCCATCACCGGCCTTGTCATCGTCAATTCCGGCGACTGGATCAATCCGGTCTGCAGCCTCGAACGCCTTTCCCCCGAGACCGTTTCGACCCTCGAGAAGAGCGGCATGATGACTCCGTCCGGCAAGATTCTCTTCGAGAAGCTCCCCGCCGGCATGAAGACGGAACTCGCCCTCGCCGGCGCCTTCTCGTCCATCACCCTGATCCCGGAAAGACTGCCTGCCCGCGTCGCCGACAACCTGAGCGAGGCCAAGATCGAACCGGCCTCGGTGAAGTCGTTCGAGATCCTTCCCGAACCGCTGAAGAGCGAAGTCGCCTCCACTGACGCCTGGCATCCGCATGCCCCCAGAGGCGCGGCGCTCACCAAGGCGGCGTTCGCCGAGATCCCGACGATCGGGCCGGGGGTCCTGGCCTTCGGCCTGCTGACGTTCGTGTTCTCGACGATCCTCGGCTGGTCGTATTACGGGGAAAAGGCCGTCGAGTATCTCTTCGGAGCCCGCGCCATCAGGCCCTACCGGTATGCCTGGGTCATCGCCGTCCTGCTCGGCTCGATGTTGAAGCTGAACGTCGTGTGGGACTTCGCCGACGCGGCGAACGGGCTGATGGCCGTGCCGAACCTGATTTCCCTGCTGGCGCTCAGCTCCGTCATCGTCGGCGACACGAAAAAATACCTCTGGGAAGGGAACCTGGACGCGGAAATACACCTCGATATGCAACCTCCGTCGAAAACATGATCGAATCCGCCGCTGTCCTGCTGCGTTCTGCTTTGTCGGTACAATTCATCGGAAACGATGGTGGGAGGCAATACATGCATCATTCCAACCTGTTCCTGGCGATCATCCTCCTGATGTCGCTCTGCGTTTCACCCCTCGCGGCCGCCGACCGGGGCATCATGTGGGCTGACGTCGACAAGGCGGTCAACGAAGGCCTGCCCCAGACGGCGATCGAAAAGCTCGAACCGATCATCAAGAGCGCCGTCGAGGACGGGAAGGTGACCGAGGCAGCCCGCGCGATCTGCAAAAAGATCGTCCTCGAGGGCAACATTCAGGGCAACAAGGCCGAGGAGAAGATCGTGCGCCTCGAAAAAGAGATCGAGACCTCCGATGCCTCGATCCGGCCGCTGCTGCGCATCGTGCTCGCCCGCTGGTACTGGCATTACTTCCAGCAGAACAACTGGCGGTTTCTGGATCGTACACAGACGGAAGGGCTCGACGAAAAGGATTTCACGACGTGGGATCTTCCGAAGCTGTTCCTCAAGATCGGAAGTCTGTATGAAAGCGTTCTGGCCGACGAGAAGACGCTCCAAGCCCTCCCGTTTTCCGACCTGAGCGAGATCGTCGACGCCGGCAACCAGCCAGCCGACCTGTGGCCGACGGTGTTCGACTTCTACGGCCATCAGGCCCTCGAGTTCTACACATCCGGTGAACAGGCCGGCGCCGCCCCGCAGGAAGCGTTCGAGATCGACGCCGCATCTCCGGTCTTCGACGATGCGAAGACGTTCGTCTCATGGAGCGTGGTCGCGACCGATACGAACTCCCCCACCTTCCGCGCCCTCAGTTTATATCAACGTCTATTGAAGTTTCATCTTGCGAAAGCAGACATCAGCGCCCTGGTCGATCTTGACCTTCAGCGGCTCAAATGGGCGAACAGCGTCGCGAAGCCGGCCGGCCGCAGCGACCGGTATATCGCCCAACTGAAGGCGATCGCCGCCGAGTATTCGACGAACCCGCTTTCCGCCCTCGCCCTCGCGATGTGCGCGGAAGAGCTTCAGTCGCGCGGACAGAAGCAGGAAGCGTGGAAGATCGCGAAGGAAGGCAGCCGGCAGTTCCCGGCCTCGGACGGCGGCGTGATGTGCCAGGGGATCATCAACGCGATCGAGGCGAAGCAGCTCCAGATCGACACCGAGCGCGTTTCGAACGATCCGACCGCATCGGCGCGCATCAGCTGGTGCAACATCGACCAGGTCCATTTTCGTCTGATCGACATCTCCGATCGCGAGTTGTTCCGGCCGAACGGATACGATCCCGAAAGCTTCTCCTGGGATGAAATCCGCGGACCGCTGTCGCAGAAGCCGGCGGCCGAATGGAAGACCGATCTCGAGCCGACCCCCGACTTCAACGCGAAGGCGAAAACCATCGAGATTCCGAAGGTCAAACCGGGCCTGTACATGCTCTATGCGAGCTGGAAGCCCAATTTCAGCGAGGGCAACAACGCCATCCGGTACACGCCCGTCTGGGTGACGAAGCTCGGCCTCGTCGTCAGAAACCGCAACGGCGTCTGCGACGGCATTCTCGCCGACAACGCGACGGGCAAACCGATCGGGAGCGGCAAGATCATCGCCTATACGTACAACTATGATAAAGGATGGAAGCGTCAGGCCACGGTGGAAACTGACGCAGACGGCGTCTTCCGCTTCGACCAGAAGCTCGACAACGTCGTCCTCCTCGCGAAGGCCGAAGGGGAGCAGCTCCTTCACAACGGACGATACTCCTCCTGGACCCATTCCGAGTATACCGCGGACGACCGGGTGTTCTTCTTCACGGACCGCGGCCTGTACCGCCCCGGCCAGACGATCCAGTTCAAGGCCGTCTGCGTCCGTATCGACCACGAGAAGAACAGATACGAGGTGCTGCGTGACTGCCGTTTCACCGTCAGCCTCAGGGATGTGAACGGGGAAGAAGTCGCGAAAGCCGAGCTGTCGACGAACGATTTCGGTTCCTGCTCGGGCAGTTTCACCGTCCCCACCGGAAGACTCACCGGGACCATGTCGCTCCAGGCCATCGGCATCAACGGAAGCGCGAACATCCAAGTCGAGGAGTACAAACGGCCGAAGTTCAAAGTCACGCTCGACGTCCCGGCCGAAGCCGCCAAGCTGGGCGAAGAAGTGGTACTCACCGGCCTTGCCCAGTCCTACACCTTGGCCGCCATCGACGGCGCCGACGTGAAATTCCGCGTCGTCCGCGAGGCGATGCTTCCGCCGTGGTGCTGGTGGTATGTGATTCCTGCCGGCAGCAACCAGGAGATCGCGCACGGCAGACTGGTCACCGACGCGCAGGGCCGCTTCACGATCAGATTTCAGGCCAAACCCGACACGTCGATTCCGGTTGAGAACCAGCCGGTCTTCACCTATCGCATCTCTGCCGACGTCACCGACTCGGCCGGAGAAACCCGTTCCCAGAGCATCGGCATACGCATCGGCTACGCGGCTCTCGAACTGGGCGTCTCATCTCCTGCCTGGATTCACGCCGGCAAGGGGTTCAACGTCAGCCTGAGCTCGAAGACGCTCGACGGCAAGGGGGTTCCCACCGGCGGGAAAATCACGGTCAACGAGTTGAAATCCCCCGAGAAGATGCCGCGCAGCTCGTGCTTCCCGTGGGAGGCCGGCACGGCCGACCTGACGAATATCGACACGTGGGAAAACGGCAAACAGGTGTCGTCCGCCGATTTCAATACCTCCGTCGATGGAACCGGCGGCGCTCAGCTCACCCTGCCGGCCGGCGTCTACCGCGTCACCGCGACGGCGCGCGACCGCTTCAACAAGGAAGTCGTCACGAAGCACACGCTCGTCGTGGTCGATCCGGCGGCGTCCGCCTGGAACGTTCGCGAGCCGAGCCGGTTCACCGTTCAGAACGCCGGCCCTGACGTCGGTGACACGTTCCGCGCCCTTTGGAACACCGGATATGACGAGGGACGTGCGTTCGTCGAAATCGAGCACCGGCACGCGATCGTGAAACACTACTGGACTCCCGAAGGCCAGACGCAGCATCTCATCGAAGTGCCGGTCACCGAGAAGCTGCGCGGCGGATTCACGGTACGCGTGACCTATTTCCGCGAAAACCGTGTGTATCTGCACCAACAGACGGTGTATGTGCCGTGGTCGAACAAGAAGCTCGACCTGAGCTTCGCGCACTTCTCCTCGAAGCTCCAGCCTGGCCAGGAGGACACCTGGACGATCACCGTCAAGGGCCCCGAAGCCGAGGCGGGGGCGATCGAGCTCGTGGCGGCGATGTATGACGCATCGCTCGACGCGTTCCTGCCCTTCGACTGGATGCGCACCTTCTCGTTCTTCTACAGCGACTTCTCGTCGGCGAACCAGACGGGATCGAACATGCAGAGGCGCATGAACTCGCTTACCGAGGACTGGAACGTCGGCATTCCGGGCGTGTATCGCCGGTATCCCCAGCTCAAGGGGGATATCGTGTCAAATTTCATGGGCTATATGATGTCACGGGCGAAAGGCCTTTCGTTCGCAGACAGCGAGATGATGCCCCAGGCGATGTGTGAAGGCGCAGCACCGCCCAGCCCCGCCGCCTTCGCCCCCAGCGAGAGCAGGGCGATGGATAATTCGTTCGCCATGGGCGACAGTGCCCCCGCGGGCGGCGCCCGCCCCGCTGCACCGGCTCCCGCGCAGGCCGCCGCACAGCCGGCCCCCGACCTCGACAAGGTTTCGGCCCGCGCGAACCTGAACGAGACGGCGTTCTTCTTCCCGCAGCTGATCACGAACGAAAAGAACGAGGTGTCGCTGACGTTCACCGTTCCTGAGGCGCTGACGACCTGGAAATTTCTCGGCTTCGCCCACGGGAAGAACTGCCAGTCCGGCGGCCTCACGGCCGAGACCGTCACGCAGAAAGACCTGATGGTGCAGCCGAATCCCCCACGCTTCCTGCGCGAGGGCGACATGCTTGCCTTCACCGCCAAGGTCACGAACATGACCGACAAGCCCCTGGAAGGGCGTGCCCGGATGACGCTTTCCGACCCCGCGACCGGGGCCGATCGCAGTGCCGATTACGGGCTCAAGGAAACAGAACAGAGCTTCTCGGTGCCGGCGAAGGAGTCGCGCACCGTGTCCTGGACGCTCACCGTTCCCGACGGCGCCGGCATCATCGCCTACAAGATCGTCGGCGCGGCCGGCAACGTGTCGGACGGCGAGGAGAACGTGCTTCCCGTGCTGTCGCGCCGGATTCTCGTGCGCGAGGCGCTTCCGCTGCCGATCCGCGGACCGGCCACGAAGGCGTTCAAACTGCAGAAACTCATCGACTCGGCAGACTCGAGGACGCTGCGCACCGAGTCCCTGACCGTGCAGATGACGTCGAATCCGGCCTGGTATGCGGTGCAGGCGCTTCCCTACCTCATGGAGTTCCCGTACGAGTGCGCCGAACAGATGTTCAACCGCCTGTATGCAAACAGCCTGGCCCGGTTCATCGCGGCTTCCGACCCGAAGATCAAGAAGGTGTTCGACACCTGGAAAGCTGACGAAGCCTACGGCGGCAAGGCCCTGCTGTCGAATCTCGAGAAGAACGAGGAACTCAAGAACGTCCTTCTGATCGAGACCCCGTGGGTTCGCGAAGCGAAATCCGAGACCGAGGCGAAGCACCGGATCGGCCTGCTGTTCGATGCCAACCGCATCGAGAGCGAAGTCGGCAACATCGCGAACACGCTGTCGAAAATGCAGTTCAACGACGGCGCGTGGCCGTGGTTCCCGGGGGGGCGGCCGGATTCATTCATCACGTTATATATCGCCACCGGTTTCGGCAGGCTGCGCCACCTGGGCGTCGATCTCGACGTCTCGATGGGAACGAAGGCCTGGAATCACCTCGACGCCTGGATCGACAAGATCTACCGCGACATTCTTCGATACGGGCACAAGGACGACAACAACCTTTCGCCGCTGATCGCGTTCTACTTCTACGGCCGCAGCTTCTTCCTGAAGGACATCCCGGTCCCCGGCTCGGCTCGCGAAGCGTTCGACTACTTCCGCGGCCAGGCGGAAAAATACTGGCTGGATCTCAACTGCAGGCTGGCGCAGGGGCATCTCGCCCTCGGCCTGCACCGGATCGGCGACACGGCCGTCGCGAAGAAGATCATGGCGAGCATGAAGGAGCGGAGCGTCACGGACGAGGAGCTCGGCAGGTTCTGGCGCGACACCGAGCTTGCGTTCAGCTGGTTCCGCGCCCCCATCGAGACGCAGGCGATCATGATCGAGGCCTTCGACGAGGTCATGAACGACCAGGAAGCCGTCGAGGACTGCAAGGTCTGGCTGCTGAAGCAGAAGCAGACCCAGGACTGGAAGACGACCAAGGCGACCGCTGACGCCGTCTACTCGCTGCTTCTCAAGGGCGCGAACCTGCTCGCTTCCGACAAGCTTGTGAAGGTCGAGGTCGGCGGCCTGGAAGTGAAGCCCGAGAAGGTCGAGGCCGGCACCGGCTTCTACGAGAAGCGCTGGGCGGGTTCCGAGGTGAAGCCCGAGTTCGGCGGCATCACGGTCACCAAGGAGGACAAGGGCGTGGCGTGGGGCGGCCTGCACTGGCAGTATCTCGAGGACATGAGCAAGGTGACGCCGCACGAGACGAACCTGAAGCTGAAGAAAACCCTCTTCCTGAAGACGGATTCGCCGAAGGGCCCCGTCATCGCTCCGATCAAGGCCGGTCAGGCCCTGGCCGTGGGCGACCTGATGACGGTGCGCATCGAGCTTCGCACCGACCGCGACCTCGAGTACGTCCACATGAAAGACCAGCGCGGAAGCGGCATGGAGCCGACCGAAGTGCTGTCGCAGTACCGCTACCAGGACGGCCTCGGCTACTACCAGTCGACGAAGGACACGGCGACCCACTTCTTCTTCGACTACCTGCCGAAGGGAACCTACGTGTTCGAATACACCCTGCGCGTGCAGCACCGCGGCACGTATCAGAGCGGCATGGCCGAGATCCAGTGCATGTATGCCCCCGAGTTCGCCAGCCACTCCGAGAGCTTCGTGATGACCGTCAAATGATCTGATTGCAGGAAAACGCCCGCCGGGCTTATCATGCCGGCGGGCGCATTTTTTCCACGGGAGTCACGGCATGAGCGAATCGACCATCACCGCCTGGGTGGTTCCTTCGGGGAATCTCACCTTCGCAACGCAGGCGAACCGGCGCAGTCTTTACATTTTACTAAGTATTATATCTCTTGCCCTTCTTCTTGCCGCGGCAGGCACGGGGGCGTTCGCGCAGAACACGCCGGCCGGCGGTCTCGCTTCCCCACCCCTCGATCTGCTTTCCATCCGGAAGGCGGCGGAGGAAATATCGGGAGATCACCAGAAGGTCAAGGTCGGGTTCTACTTCAATTCGGCGGGCAAGATCGACTTCCAGACATCGAGCCTCCCGCTCGATTTCTATATGTGGATGATGTATCGGGGCACGGAAGAGCCGAAGTTCGAGTTCATGAACTGCCGCATGACGACGATCGAGAAGCAGGAGGAGCACAAACCCTACGCGGGAACCGACGTGAACTACATGGTGTTCAAGGTCTCCGGCCTGTTCGACCAGAACATCGATTACCGCAACTACCCGTTCGATTCGTTCACCCTTCGCGTGCTTCTCGAGGACGTCGAGCAGGAGTTCGAGCTTCGTGAGTATATTCCCGACGAGAAAGACTCGGCCCTCGACCCGGCGTTTCATCTGGTCGGCTGGGACATCCGCAATTTCCGCATCGTGAGCGGCATGCACGAGTATGCCACGTCGTTCGGTCTTCAGAGCGAAAAGCGCGACAGATACTCGCAGATCGCGGCCGAGATCGACGTCTCGCGTCTCAACCCGATCATCTTCGCCAAGACCACCGCGCCGGCGATCATCTTCCTTCTCATCGCGTCGCTCGGCTCGCTGCTGCCGCTCGAACAGATTTCCCAGAAGATCAGCCTGGCGGTCGCCGCCCTGTTCAGTTCGGTCGCGTATCACATCAATCTGTCGCAGGGCCTGCCGCCCCTCAGCTACCTCACGTTCATCGACCGGATGATGATCGCGAATTACACGATCATCTTCCTCTGCCTGCTGTTCTCGGTCGGCACCCATCTCGCGAACAAAAATGAACTCCCACGCATCGAAACGCTTCTGACGCTTGCATCGCGTTTTTTGATCCCCGTTCTCGTCATAGCGGACTTGTACATGCTTCTGTCGAACTGCAGGATGATCTGAACGCCTTTCCCCTCGGTCGGCGCGGGCGTTTCACGATCCGCCCGGAATGCGCCTTGAGACCAATTTGCGTCTCAACCTGCTGAGCGGATACACTATGCGTTGAGACCCAACAGGAGGATGAACACGATGAAGAGGCGCGATTTCCTGAAAATGGCGGCCGGTGCCGCGGCCGCCGTTGCTCTCGGCCCGATGATTTCCGGGGGGACCTCCCTGTTCGCCGCCGACGACGCGGCGCTTCCGCCATCGGTCTGGGTCGAAGGCGGGGAACCGGAGGCCATGTTGAAGGCCGCGCTGGATGCGTACGGCGGCATGGGCCGCTTCGTCAGCCCGGGCGACGTCGTCGTGGTGAAGCCGAACATCGGCTGGGACCGCGCTCCCGAACTCGCCGGCAACACCAATCCCGACCTCGTGGCCGGCGTTGTGAAGGCCTGCCTCGAAGCCGGCGCGAAGAAGGTGAAGGTGTTCGACCGCACCTGCGCCAACCCTCTGCGATGCTACGCCAGCAGCCTCATCGAGGAAAAGGCGGCCGATGCGGGCGCCGAAGTCGCGCACATCGACGATGCCGGTTTCGTCGAGCATCCCCTGCCGAACGGGAAGGTCCTGAAAAAATGGCCCCTGTATCGCGAGTTTCTCGAAGCGAACAAGGTCATCAACGTCCCGATCGCCAAGCATCACGGCATGGCGACCGTCACCCTCGGCCTCAAGAACCTGATGGGCATCATGGGCAGCTCTCGCGGCAACCTGCACGAGAATTTCCAGCAGAAGATCGTCGATATAACGACGCATATTCTTCCGACCCTGACGATCATCGACGCCTACCGCATCCTCATGGCCCATGGCCCGTCCGGCGGCAACCCCGCCGATGTGAAAATGGCGAAAGCTCTGATCATGAGCCCCTGCACGGTGACGGCCGACGTCACGGCGCTGCCCCTCTTCGGCCATGAGCTCGATACCATCCCTTACCTCAAGGAAGCCGTCGCACGCGGCCTCGCTAAAACCGACATCGCCGCCCTCCAGCCGAAGAAGATCGTTCTTCAGTGATCCCCCGTTCCGGCGCGCATTCTTGACATCCCCGAATGCGGCATGATATGAAGCGTTCACCTTGAAGAGAGGCCGGAACGATCGCTACATGAAGGGATTCTTCATCGAAGTCGGCAACCCGTCGGGGGGCAGGTCATGAGACGATACGCCTGCCCGCGATCGATACCTCTTCCGTATCGTCGTCACAAGGCAGGCGTCTCATCCGCTGCGCGAGACCTCTCGTGCTCTCCTCTGATCCTGGCATACATCCCCGGTGAACGGTCCGGTTCACCGGGGATGTTTCTTCATGCGGCCTTTCGCATTGGGGAAGCGCGCGAATGCTGATCCGAAACGCCCGCTGGCTCGACAACAACGGGAATGTCCGTTCCGGCTCGATCCGGATCGAGGGCCAGGCGGTTCATTCGCTGGGAGTCGAGACGCCGGATGACGATGCCGGCAGTGAGATCTTCGACGCCGCCGGCCTTCTCGCACTTCCCGGGCTGATCGACGCGCACACGCATTTCCGCGAACCGGGCGGCTGCCCCAAGGAGGGTATCGCCAACGGAAGCCGCGCCGCCCTCGCCGGGGGCGTGACCACCGTTCTCGACATGCCCAACAATCGACCGACCTGCTCGACCCCAGCGCGGCTCGAAGCGAAGAAATCCCTGTTCCGTCGCAAGTGTCGGACGAACTGGGGCCTCCACATCCTCGCCTCGACCACCGCGCCGGTCCCCGAGGCGATCGCCTCGGCGAAGGTGTTCATGTCGCCGTCGGGGCAGGCGCGCGCCGTCGTCTCCGTGGATGAGCTGGCCACGATCTTCGTCAGATATCCCCGGGTGACGATCCACGCGGAAGACGCCTCGGAGTTTCCGCAGGGCACGAACCTGCGCCACCATCTCGCGAGGCCACGCTCCGCTATAGTCAATGCTTTACGAAAGATTGAGACAGCCTACGAAAAACTCGACGCTCGGCAGAGGCCGCGCCTGGCGCTCTGCCACATCTCGACGCGCGAAGAGGTGGAATGGCTGAGAACCGTGAAGCGCCGAGGCTGGGACGTGTGGGGCGAAACCTGCCCTCACTACCTGTTCTTCACGCAAACCGACCAGCAGCGAGCCGGCCCGGTGCTGCAGGCGAACCCGCCGCTTCGCGGCACGGAGGACCGCGCCGCCCTTCTGGAAGCTCTTGCCGATGGCACGATTGACTACATCTCGACCGACCATGCCCCGCACCTGCCGGGCGAGAAAGCATCCGTCAGGCCGCCCTCCGGCATTGCCTCGATCGAGTGGTTCCTGCCGCTGCTCGCGTCCCTCGCGGACCGCGGTTCGATCTCCTGGAAGCGCCTGCTTCAGATCGCCTGCGAAAATCCCACCCGCTGTTTCGATATCCCGCTCCGGAACGGCATCAAGCCGGGGAATATCGCCGACATCGTCTTCATCTCGCCGGCCGGCGCCTATCTTCCCGATCGGAAGATCGTCACCCGGGCGCAGGTCAATCCGTATGCGGGCTTCACGTTCACCCGCCGCGTCGAGGCGGTGCTGGTGAACGGAGCCTGGGCATACAGCCGCAGAATATATATCAATAACTCTTCTATTTCACGGGAGGCATATGAACAGTTTCAAACGGGTCATCGTTGAGTTCCTGATCGAATGCGGCGCCTTGACGTTCGGCGAGTTCAGGCTGAAGTCCGGCAGGATGTCCCCGTTCTTCATCAACATCGGCTGTGTCAGTTCGGGCAAGCGTCTCGATTTCCTCGGCGATGCCCTGGCACAGGCCATCAACGCGGAGTTTCCCGACGTCAGCCTCCTGTTCGGACCGGCCTACAAGGGCATCTCGCTCGCCACGGCCGTTGCCGGGGCCTACTGGCGGCGCTACGGGAAAGACCTCGCCGTCTGCTTCGACCGCAAGGAGGCCAAAGACCACGGCGAAGGCGGCAACCTGATCGGGACGATTCCCTCGCCCGCCGACAAGATCGTCATCATCGACGACGTGCTGAGCGACGGGGCGACAAAAGTCATTGCTATACAATCGATCGAACGAGCATTCAAGGTGAAACCCCTCGGCGTGGCGATCGCGGTCAACCGCGCCCCGAAGTCGTCTTCGGTTCCGTTCAAAGCCGTATCCCTGATCGACCTCGGCGATGTCCGCGAGTATCTCACCGAAACCGGCGACGCCCGCGCTGGCGTCGTACAAACATTCTGGGAGACCGCATCATGAAAAAAATCTTTCGCGTCATTCCTTCCCTCGACTGTACCGATCTGACGCGGGCGGTCAACCTCGTCGAGCAGGTCGCCGCCTCCGACATGGTGTACGGCTACAAGATCGGGTTTGCCCTCGGCCTCGCCTGCGGCATTCCCGAAACGGTCAAAGCGATCCGGTCCGTCTCCGACAAGCCGATCATCTACGATCACCAGAAGGGCGGCACCGACATTCCCGACACCGCGCCCCTCTTCGCCGACGTCATGAGCACGGGCGGCGTCGATGAGGCGATTCTCTTCCCGCTGACGGGCCCTGAAACGATGAAAGCCTGGATCGCGGCCCTGAAGGAGCGGTCGATCAAGGTCATCGTCGGAAGCGTCATGACCCACAAGGCCTACCTCATGTCGGAAGGCGGGTTCATTCCCGATACGGCCGTGAAAACGATCTTTGAGACTGCCAGGAATGAGGGAGTAAACGCGTTCGTCGTTCCCCTGACCAAGCCCGAGAAAACGGAAGAACTCATCTCCCAATGCACGTTCGGCCCGGACACCGAGTTCTACTCCCCCGGTCTCGGGCATCAGCAAGGCGACGCGGCCAGGTTCGGCTTCATCAAACGCCACTATCTCATCGTCGGCCGCAGGCTGTTGAACGCACCGGATCCGCTGAACTGGATCCAGTCTCTCGAAAAGGATTTGTCTGCATATATATGAAGAAAGATTTGATCTCGATCGAAGATTTGAACAAACAGAAGCTCGTCCAGTATCTGAACCTGGCCGAAAAGATGGAACGTCTGCCCGACGCGGAAAAGCGGACCATGCTGGCGGGAAAGATTCTTGCCGTCCTGTTCTTCGAGCCGAGCACCCGGACCCGCCTGAGCTTCGAGGCGGCCATGCAGCGGCTGGGCGGTTCGGTCATCGGGTTTTCCGAATCGGGTGGTTCGTCGGTCAGCAAAGGGGAAACGATCAAGGATACGATCTGCACCGTCGAGAACTACGCGGATGCGATCGTCATCCGCCACCACAAGGAAGGAACGGCCCGCCTGGCTGCCGAATCGTGCAGGGTTCCGGTCATCAATGCCGGCGACGGCGCGAACCAGCATCCGACCCAGACGCTGCTGGACCTCTACACGATCCAGAAGATCCGCGGAAAGTTCGATGGCCTGCGAATCGCAATGGCGGGAGATCTGAAATACTCTCGAACCATCCATTCCCTCATCCAGGCACTCGCCAAGTTCGACAACGTCCACGTCCACCTCGTATCGCCGGAAAGCCTGAAGCTTCCCGAGCACATCAAGCGGAGTATCGAGGGCAAAGCCATCACCTGGCACGAGGACGGGAACATCGTCGAATCCGTCACATCCTGCGACATTCTCTACATGACCCGCATTCAGCGTGAGCGTTTTCCCGACGCGCTCGAATACGAAAAAGTCAAAGACTCGTTCTGCGTCGACCGGAATCTGCTGAAGAACGCGCAACCGCATCTCAAGGTCCTGCATCCGCTTCCCCGCGTGAACGAGATCCACCCGGACGTCGATTCCACGCCCTTCGCAGGCTATTTCGAGCAGGTGAAGAACGGCCTCATCATGCGCCAGGCGATTCTGTTCCACCTGATTGGAGGCTTGAACACATGACCAGCGCCAACGTGCTTCTCATCCCGAAGATCGAGAACGGCATCGTCATCGACCATATTCCCGCAGGCCTGGGCAGCGAAATCCTGCACATTCTTTCCTACCACCCTGAACTCGCCGGAACGCCCATCACCTTCGGACTCAATTATCAGAGCAGGCGCCTCGGAAAGAAGGACCTGATCAAGCTCCAGATCACCGAGCTTCCGCCGAGATTTCTGAGTCACCTGTCCATCATCGCCCCGGGCGTGACCGTCAAGCGCATCAAGGATTTCAAGGTCGACCGCAAGATCATCCTCGATCCGCCTGAAATCATCGAAGGCATCCTGAAGTGCCCCAACCCGAACTGCGTCACCAACTTCGAGTGCCACGTCCGAACCAGCTTCCACTGTCTGGAAACGTCCCCCCTCAGGTTCCGCTGCAACTTCTGCGAACGCCTCTTCGCCGTCGACGAACTCGAACCAACCCTCCAACCCCGCGAACCCGCCTGACACCGGTGCCTCGTAGGGGCGGGTTTGAAACCCGCCCCTACAACCAACCTGACAAGGATCAATGCGCAATATATATAACTATATAATATTTTGCTTATATATTATACGTATTTCAGCTACTGGTCATTCACATTCAAAATGAACAATGAGGATCAGGAATGAATTTGAACAGGGTGAAGGTTGCACTGGCCGGTCTCGAACTGGCGTCGCCACTTGTGCTGTCGTCGGGAATTCTCGGCATGTCTGCCTCGTCGCTCGGCCTTGCGGCAAAACACGGCGCAGGCGCTGTGACCGCGAAATCGTGCGGCATGTCGGAGCGGTCGGGCCACAAATGCCCGAGCGTTCTTCCGTTTGAACATGGCATCCTCAACGCCGTCGGCCTCTCGAACCCCGGCGTGGACGTGATGTCGCAGGAAATCTCCGAGTATCGGAAGAGGTTCGGCGGCAAGGCTCCCGTCATCGCGTCGATCTTCGGCGCGAGTGTCGAAGAGTTCGGAGAGGTCGCCGAACGAATGGCCGTGGCCGAGCCGGACATGATCGAAGTGAACGTCTCGTGCCCGAACGTCGCGTCGGAGTTCGGCCAGCCGTTCGGGGCCGATCCCGCGGCCTGCGCGCGCATCACCTCGCTCGTAAAGCGCAAAGCAGGCAGGATTCCCGTTTCCGTCAAACTGACCTCGGCCTGCGCCTCGATCGGCACGATGGCGAAGGTCTGCGAAGACAACGGCGCGGACGCGATCACGGCGATCAACTCGATCGGACCGGGCATGCTGATCGACCTGAACGTCAGAAAGCCGGTTCTCTCGAACAAAACGGGCGGCGTTTCCGGGGCCTGCATTCTGCCCATCGCCGTCAGATGCGTTTGGGAGATCTACCGCTCCGTCAACATTCCGATCATCGGCGGCGGCGGCGTGACGCAGGCATCGGATGCCCTGCAATTGATCATGGCCGGCGCATCGGCCGTCGGGATTGGCTCCGCTGTATACAAGCCGGGGTTGTCGGTGTTCGACCGCATCAACAGGGGAATCATGGAATATATCAAAGGCAACGCTATACAATCACTTTCATCACTCATCGGAGCAGCCCATGTCGCATAACATGCAGACGTTTCCGATCGCAAACGTCGTCACTCATCACGACGGCCTGAAGAGTTTCTATGTCGAACGTCCGTTCACCGTCAAACCCGGCCAGTTCGTGACGATGTGGCTTCCCGGCATCGACGAGAAGCCGTTTTCCGTCTCGGACATGACGGACGAGCATCTCGAGATAACGGTCAAGGCCGTCGGCCCGTTCACGAAAGAGCTGATGAACCGCCGGAAAGGCGAGTATGTCGGCCTGCGCGGACCCTTCGGAAAAGGCTTTTCCCTGAAGGACGACACGCTGCTGGTCGGCGGCGGCATCGGCATGGCCCCGCTCCGCTTCCTGGCGCGGGCTCTCAGGGCAGGCGGCAAGCGATTCCGCCTGCTCTTCGGCGTCCGCACCGCCGCCGATCTTCCATTTCTGGAGTTTTATCGCTCTCTCCCCGGCTGCACGATCGTGTCCGAAGACGTTTCTCTCGGAAACAAAGGACTAGTCACCACGTTCATGGATTCCATCATCGAAGAGGGCCGGATCAGCCACATCAGCGCCGCAGGCCCGGAACCAATGCTGATGGCCGTGCGCGACCTGTCCGAGTCACGGCATCTACCGTACGAACTGTCGTTCGAACGTTACATGAAATGCGGCATCGGCATCTGCGGCCAGTGCTGCATGGACGGTTCCGGCCTGCGCCTCTGCATCGACGGCCCCGTCCTCGATGCAAGGAAACTCGCCGATATCACCGAAATCGGTCTACCCCACCGCACCGCCTCCGGCCGGAAGCCTTATTGAGTCGTGCAGAATGAATACTCACCGTTCGCCCTGAGGTATCGAAGGGCAACCGTTCGAAACAACGCATGAGCGCCGGTTTGTGCTTCGATACCTCAATCCTCGCTCGTTTTTTCAGGGAAGCAAAGACGCCGGAAATGCCAAGAATCCGTGGCTCAACAACGCAGCACTCGCCCGCCTTGAATGCGTCCTTTCCACGTCACCCGATCCGTCTCCGGAAATCCGCCGCGGCTCAAGGCCGGGGCCGCCTCTCTGCCGGGCCGAAGAGGAACAACAGCGGATGGGATACTCGCTGACGCCAGGAAGCTTCGTTGTGGGCCGCCCCGGGAATCTCGGTGTAGCGATATCCCGGAAACAAGGGGAACGCCTTCCGAAGGGCCGCGTCGAACCTCCGGCTGAAGTCGATGGCCTCCTCGCCTTCGGCGGTTCCCATGTCCACCCACAGGCGGGTGGCGGCGGGCTCAAACGGCCGAGCCAGGGTCCAGGGGATGATCCCCCCTTCCGCCCACCAGAACGATGGGGACATGGCGATGATCCCTCCGAACATCTGCCGGTACCTGAGCCCGAGGTAGACCGAGATCAACCCTCCGAGCGACGACCCGCCCAGACAGGTGCCTTCCCGGTCCTTTCTGGTGCGGAACCGGCGATCGATGTCAGGTTTCAGTTCTTCGACGAGAAATCGCCCGTAACGATCCCCCCAACCGCCGCCGTGCTTCGGATCGGGAAACGGGGTGTATTCGCTCATCCGGTCGGCTGTGTTGCCGATGCCGACGACGATGATCTCCTGCATCTGGCCGGTGCGGTAGAGATAGTCCAGCGTTTCGTCCACACCCCAATCCACCCCGCCGAACGAGGTGCCGGGATCGAACAGGTTCCCGCCGTCGTGCAGGTAGAGGACCGGATACCGGCGGCTCCTGGAGGCCGGCAGCCCATACGACGGCGGCAGGAGAACCACCACGTCGCGGGGCCGGGGTAGGTGCTTCGACGGCACCTGTCGCAGGATCTCGAACGCTCCGGTGATCTGGGGGGGCGCCGCCCCGATCTGGTCCGCCCAGGCGGCAACCTGGAACGAAGCCGTGGCTATCAGGCCTCCGGGGACCCGGAACGTCCGGTTGGGAATCTCCAGGCCATTGGCAGCCTTCTCCACCCGGGAAAAGTCCCCCCGGGTGAACTTGAACTCCAGTACGGTTCCGGGAGCGAAGCGCCCCTCGTATCCGAAAGTCCTGTTCCCCAGCTTTCGCAGAGTCACTCCCGAACCTTTCCAGGCGCCCAGCTCCGGAAGGTTGCCGACGAGGAAAATTCCATCGGTTCCGGGGGTGGAAGCCGGGACGCTCACCTCGAACCGGACTAGGGTTTCCCGGGAGGCGGCCTCTGCGGCAAGGCAACAGGCCAGCAGCGTCAGAATGAGCACAAGTGTTCGGGGGAACAGGCGTCGGTCGATCATGGGGATTCCTTTCGGAGGATATCTTCTCGCAGAAGTATACCGCAGATTGCCCCACGGCCGAAGGGAGTACTGTTTGCCTACAGAGGGAATACTATACTATATTGTATTTATACCTCAGTCGAGGCCTTGAAATGGAGGTATGTTCAGAGTGTGGCGTTGCTCACGTTTGCGACCACTTATTTCATGTTCCACAACCGAGATGTTTGGTAGAATGGTGGAAACGCATGGAAAGCTTTTTGTAGACAGGAGATCGTTATGCGAACCATCCGCAGTCTCGTCATCCCGGTCATTCTTCTGTTTCTGGCACTGGCATCGGTCTCTGCTGAAGCGGCAGGCGGCTGCCGGATCGACCGGTGGTTCATTTTCGGAACGAATCTCGCCTGGTTCAACAACGCCTACGGCTGCGACATCGGCGTGAATCATGCGGGTTCCTCGCTATTTTACGTGGGTAGACCAAAATTTAGCTTTCCAGCAATCAGGT
>DAOSOK010000010.1:0-50747 GCA_035373905.1 Candidatus Ozemobacteraceae bacterium
CGTTCACCCAAATTCAACATCTACGTTAACACCCCCAACTGAACATACAAGACGACCTGGATCTGGTCGTGGTCCGCGATGATGTCGTCGATTTTCTGGCTCATCTGCGTCAGGAGCGTCCGGTCGTTCGAGACGAGGGCGACGCCGACCGTGCCGCGCTGCCAGAGGTCGTTATGATCGACTTCCGAGATCGAGGCGTTGAACTTCGCGCGGACGCGATCGATGACGCATCGCAGCACCTGCCGCTTTTCCTTGAGGCTGTGAACCTCCGGAAAATGCAGTTCGAACGTGCCGACCGCCACGATCATCGCCATGTCTCTCGCGCTCCGTTCCGTTTCCCGCTGAAAACGCCGCGAACCCCGGCGGAGTTCGCGGCGGCTACATTATATCGACCGCTGTATTTCTTTGAGTCTGAAGAACTCGAAGACGTCCTTTTCCTTCAGGTCGTTGTAGTTCGCGATGCCGATGCCGCACTCATAGCCCTGCATGACCTCGCGGATGTCGTCCTTGAAGCGCTTGAGCGAGCACAGCTTGCCCTCGTAGATCTCAACGCCGTCGCGGATGATGCGGACCTGGGCGTCGCGGGCGACTTTTCCGTCGAGAACGTACGAGCCGGCGATCGTCCCGGCGCCGGTGATCTTGAACACCTTGCGCACCTCGGCGCGGCCGACGATTTCCTCCTGATATTCGGGCTCATACATGCCCTTCAGGGCCATCTTCACGGCATCGATCGCGTCGTAGATGATGCGGAACACCTTGATGTCGACGCCTTCGCGCTGGGCGATCTCGTCGACCCCGTGGGCGGGCCTGACGTGGAAGCCGATGATGATGGCGTTACTGGCCGCCGCGAGCATGATGTCGGACTCGGTGATGGCACCGACGCCGGTGTGGATGGCGTTCACCTTCACCTCGGCCGTCGTGAGACGCTCGAGCGAATCCTTGAGGGCGCCGGCGGAACCCTGTACGTCGGCCTTGATGATGATGTTCAGGTCTTTCACCTTGCCGTCCGTAACGTGCTTGAAGATGTCGATCAGTTTGAGGCGGTTCTCGCGGGTGAGCCGATCCTCGCGCTCTCGCTTTTGCCGCAGCACGCCGACGTAGCGGGCGAATTTGGCGTTCTCGACGACCATCAGGGTGTCGCCGACCTTCGGCACATCGTTGAGACCAATCAGGGCAACCGGGGTCGAGGGGGTGGCGTCCTTCACGCGCTGGCCGGAATCGTTGATGAGGGCCTTCACGCGGCCGAAGCTGGTTCCGCAGATGATGTTGTCGCCCATCTGGACGGTGCCGTTCTGGACGAGGACGGTCGCGATCGGGCCCATGCCCTTGTCGAGCTTGGCCTCGATGATCGTGCCCTTGCCCTGCCGGTTGGGATTCGCCTTGAGTTCCATCATTTCGGCCTGGAGGAGGATCATTTCGAGAAGCTCGTTGATGCCGTCGCCGCGCTTGGCGGAAACGGGAACCATGATCGTCTTGCCGCCCCAGTCTTCCGCGACGAGGTTGTACGGCATGAGCATCTGCTTCACTTTTTCCGGGTTCGCCTCGGGCTTGTCGATCTTGTTGATCGCCACGATGATCGGCACGTTCGCGGCCTGGGCGTGATGGATCGCTTCGATCGTCTGGGGCTGGACGCCGTCGTCGGCGGCGACGACCAGAATCGCGATGTCGGTGACCTGTGCGCCCTGGGCGCGCATGGCGGTGAACGCCTCGTGGCCGGGGGTGTCGAGGAAGCAGATCGTGCCGTTCGGGGTTTTCACCTGGTAGGCGCCGATATGCTGCGTGATGCCGCCGACTTCTCCCTCGGCGACCCGCGCGTGGCGGATCTTGTCGAGCAGAGACGTCTTGCCGTGGTCGACGTGGCCCATGATCGTGACGACCGGTGGCCGCAGGTGAAGCTCGGAAGCCTCGTCGGGCTCTTCCTCGAACTCGATGACGTCCTCGCTGAACGAAATATCCTTGCCGAACTCGCGGCCGATGATCTGCACCTGGTCAGGTTCGAGACGCTGATTCAAACTTGCGAACACTCCGATCGACATGAGTTTCTTGATGATGTCGACGCCCTCGATATGCAGGTATTTCGCCAGGTCACTGACGGTGACGTCCTGCGGAACGACGACGCGCGGAATCTGCTCCGATTCCGATATCTCCGCGCCCATCTGGAGCTGGGTCTCTGTTTCGAGTTCGGCCAGCTTTTCGACATCGCGCATTTCGGCAAGAAGCTTTTTCGGGACGTGCGGCCCCTTCATCAGCTTCTTGATCTTGTCCTTCTTTTTCTTCAGCTTCTGGGGCGGGGCTTCTTTTTTGACCGGCGTGGTCTTGATGATCGTGATCTGCTGATTGACCTCGACCTCTTCAACCTCGTCGATGCGCGGCGGCTTGGGGCCGAGCTTCTTCTTGTCCTCGCGAAGCAGGGCGACCGCTTGGGCCGGAGTGGGGCGTTGGACCGAAGGCGGCTGCGGAGCCGGGGCCTGCGGGCGCTGGGGCTCGGGAGCCTTCTGAATGGGGGCGGGGGGCTGGGTCGGCCGCTGCTGCTGTGTCTGGGGCTGGGCGGGGCGGGCCTGCTGAACGGGCGGCTGGGCCGGTTTTGCCGGCTGCGCCGCTGGCTGCTGGGCAGCGGGGGCTTTGCCTGCCTGCTGGGCCGGGGCCTTGGCCGGCGCCTGTGGCTGGGAGACCGGAGCTTTGCCCTTTTCGAAATGCTTCTTCAGCGCGTCCATCATCTCGTCGGAAACGGATGTGAACGGATGCTCCTTCACCTGGAAGCCCAGTTTACCGAGGAGAGTGGCCAGATCCTTGTTTGAAAGATTGTATTGCTTGCTGAGTTCGTGTAATCGCATGTATGTCCTTTCCCTCCCCGTGCGCTCAACCGGCGCTCGGCGACTCGTCGCCGGTTTCCGGAGCGGCTGGAGCCTCGGTCTTGATATCGATTTTGATTCCGGTGAGTTTGGAAGCCAGTTTCACGTTCTGCCCCTCCTTGCCGATGGCAAGGGAGAGCTGCGTCGGGTCGACCAGGGCGAGGGCCGAGCGGCCTCCGTCTCCGATCGTCACCGACATCACCTTCGCGGGGCTGAGCGCATTCGTGACGAACTCGACGGGGTTTTCACTATATCTGACGATATCGATCTTTTCCCCGTTCAGCTCGTCGACGATGCCCTTGATCCGGCTTCCCTTGAGACCGACGCAGGCGCCGACGGGGTCGACGCGCGGATCGCTGCTGTGCACGGCGATTTTGACCCGCAGACCCGCTTCCCGCGAGCTGCTCTTGATCTGGACGATGCCGTCGCTGATCTCGGGAACCGCTTGCTCGAACAGCTTCTCGACGAACTTCGAGCTGCTCCTCGACAGGATGATCTGCGGCCCCTTCACGGTGAACCGCACCTCGGTCACATAGCACTTGATACGGTCGTTTGCGCGGAACACCTCGCCGGGAATCTGTTGCTGAGGGGGCATGACCGCTTCGGCGCGGGCGAACTCGACGTACACGTGGCCGCGGTCGACGCGCTGCACCTTGCCGGAAAGGACCTGCCCGACGCGGTCCTGGAACTCCTTGTAGATGATGCTGCGTTCGGCTTCCTTGAGCTTCTGGCTGACGACCTGGCGGGCCGTCTGCGCGGCGATGCGGCCGAACGAGGGCGGCGTGACGTCCTCCTCGACGACGTCGCCGACGGCGGCGTCTTCCTTCAGTTCCTGCGCCTCTTCTATCGTGAACTGCTTGTCGGGGTCGTCCATGTCGTCCTCGGTTGCGACGACGGTGCGGCGGGCGATGACGCGGAAGGCGCCGGTGCTCTCCTCAAGCGTGACCCGCACGTCCTCCTCGGAGTCGAAATTCTTGCGATAGGCGATGACCAGAGCCTCTTCAATGGCCTGGATCAGAACCGACATCGGGAGGTTCTTCTCGGCGACGACTTCTTTCAGGGCATCGTACAGGTTGTTCTTGTTCACGGAGGCCTCCCTTGTCATCCTCGTTTGGTCTTGGCTGGGAATTCGAACACGACGCGGGCTTCGCGCACGCGACTGAGAGGAACTTCCCGAGTTCCGGTTTCGGTAAGAACGACGGCCTTGTCGTCCGCGAAGGCCTGGAGACGTCCGTCGAACACTTCCTTCGGCGCGTCGCCCTCGGGGCGGAGGTGCCATCGCACGAGCCGGCCGAGTTGCCGCGTGTAATCGACAGGCCGTTTCAACAGACGCTCGACGCCTGGCGAACTGACTTCGAGCGTATACTGATGGTGGATCAGGTCAGCCTCTTCCAGATACTCCTCGAGCGCCCGGGAAACGATTTCGCAGTCCTCGACCTTCACCCCGGCCTCGCAGTCGATCCTGACCTCGAGCGTCAGTTGCCGGTTGACGTGCTTGAGCGACAGGTCATACAGGTCGTAACGGCCGGCAAACCTCTGCTCGATGAACGAGCGGACGTTCGCGAGGACCATTCCCGTGTCTTGACTCATGCAAGGCTCTCCCGGACAAACATTCAACGGCAATTCGCATGGATCTGCGCTTCCAGCGCCTGACGATCGCGCGAATTGCCTGTTGGGCCGTCAGTCTAGCATGATCACCCGAGTAAATCAAGGCGCCGTTTCCCCGGGCAGGCGCCGCACGTGTTCAGGCCGATGCCGCAAAAAAAGATAGGCCGGGGCGGCCGCCGGACATTATCTGCCGGTCTGGCCAGCGGAGGAAAGCGGAACGAATCTGCCCCCGGTCACTTTCGCGAAGATGACGGGCCTGCCGTCGTCGTTGTACTCGTTGAAACTGATCGGTCCGGTGACGCCCGGGAAATCGCGCGTGGCCGCCAGGGCGTCGCGGATGCCGACCTTGCTCGTGCCGCCCCGTTCGATTGCGCGCGCCATCATGTACACGGCATCGTAGGCGTGCGCGGCGAATGAGTCAGGGCGCTTCCCGTAGATCTTCTGAAAATCGGCGATGAATTTCTGCGTGACCGGGTCCGTCCGGGTGTCGTCGAAGGGATAGGTGACGATCGTCCCCTCCGCCGCCTCGCCGGCGAGGTCGATGAATTTCTGCGAAACCATCCCGTCTGCGCCGTAGATGGCTCCCCGGTATCCCGATGCGCGGAGGGCTTTGACGAGCGCCGCCCCTTCGGAATACAACCCCCAGATAATCACGGCCTCGGGCTTTTCAATGGCCGTCATCTCCATGAGGTTCGAAAAATCAGACTGGCCGGGCTCGAAAAACTGCTTGAAGATCAGCGGCGAACCGCGGGTCTCGGCGATGTGCGCGATCGTCTTGCCGCCCATCTTGCCATACCGGTTCTTCTGCTGGAAAAGACCCACGCGTTTGTGTCCGCTTTTCCCGAAGACCAGGTCGGCGATGGCCGCGCCCTGGGCCCGGTCGTCGGCCAGACAGCGGAACATCCAGGGGCTGCCGATCATCTGCACCGTCGGATCGGTGCTGACGGTCGTCAACTGGGCGGTCTCCGCCTTCAGGGTGATGCGAGCCGCGACATGGGTGCAACCGGAATGTACCGATCCGATGATGGCGAGCACCTTGTCGTCGAACAGCAGCTTCACGGTCTGGTGGCCGTTTTCCCCCATGTCGTTCCGGTCGTCCCGGTAGATCAGTTCGAGCGGCGTCCCCTTGATGCCGCCCCGGGCGTTGATCTCGTCGCGGGCCATGTCGGCCCCTTCCTTCATCGCAATTCCGTATTCCGCACCGCCGCCCGAGAGTGAAGCGAGGATGCCGATCCGCAACGTCTTCGGGTTCTGCTCTTGCTCGTTGAAGGAACGGGCGGGACCGTTATACTCGAATGGCGCCGTCCACTGGTGGTAGGCTTTCACCTGCTGGGCGGAAGCGGGCCCGGCGATGGCGAGGCAGCCGGCGGCGGACAACCCGCAGGCCAGAGAAAAGACGATGCGGCGAGGAATAATATTGTATAACATATAATACCTTTCGCTTTCAGCCGGTCACATGGACAGCGTCATCGTGTAAAGCCCCGATGCCGTGCCGACCCACAACGTATTCCCGACGAAATCGACGGACCACACGAAATCCCCGGCAGGAGCATCGGGCGTCGTTTCCGTTCTCCAGACGCCGTTCTCGAAGGTGACGAGCTCGCCGCCCGAACCTCGCGTATTCCGGCGGAAGGTGACCCATTTCCCCCGGGCGAAATCATGGATGCAAAGTCCTTTATCGGTCCCGATCGCGCAAAGCCGGCCGTCAGGGGACATCGTGACGGTGTTGATGAAATCGCTCGGCAGGCCCGAGTCGGGATCCTTGACCGTCCATGTGTTCCAGTTTTTGCCGTCATACCGGGTCAGGCCGAAATAGGCGCCGGAATAGACCACGTTGCCGACGGCCGAAATCGCGACCTGGATCTCGTGCAGGGGGCCGTCGTTTCGAACGACATCCACGTCGAAAATTTCGTCAGGGTCGGAATACGAATGGATCGTTCCGTCCTCCTTGATCAGCATCATCCCGCTTCCCCAGATGGCGAACCAGGTGTCTCCGCGGCCGGTCGGCTCCGACGAGACGCCGTAAATCCAGACCTCGTGCATCGGCGTGTTTTTGTCGTCGAAGGTTTTCCAGCTTCCATCGGCCGGGTTGAATCTCGAGATGCCGTTGGTCGTTGCAATCCAGACATACGGCAGGGTGACGGACAAACCATAGACGACGTTATTCACCAACCCGGAATTGTCGGCGGTGAACCTGTCGAATCTTCCGTTCGAAAGGCGGGCTACGCCGCCGAACGTGCCGAACCAGATCGAACCGTCGGTCGGGTGCCGTGCGATCGACGTCACGACGTTGTGCGGGAGACCGTCGGCCGTCGTGTACACGGTCCAGGTGCTCCCGTCGAAATGTGCGGCGCCCTCTTCGGTGCCGATCCAGACGTCCGTTGGCGAGGCGGCTTTGACGGCGTAGACGACCCTGTGAGGAATGGTGTCTCGCTTCACTGCGGCTGATGCGCTTGCGGAGACGAGGACCAACAGGGCAAGAACGACGGGAACAAACGATTTGCTGAAGGGATGAATCATGAGCGATGGCTCCGTGTGATCAGGTGGAGACGCGGCTTCTCCATACTTTACGTGATATTCCGATTCTTTGTCCAGTTTCGAGCAAAACGTGGTATGATCGGCAACGATCCACGGATGTGGACGATCATTCCTCGTCGGAAGAGCGCCCGGCAGGGGCTTGCGCCCGGAGGCGCGTGCATGGAGGATTTGCGTGTCACCTGAAAATAACGGCCGGCGCCGTCTGCTTGGCGAGATTGTCGCGGGTATCTTCGGCATTGTCCTGGGTCTGACCGGATGCGGAGACGCTCCATCGGGGCCGTCCGCAGCCATCGTGGAAGAGAAGCCCCGGACAGGTGGGACCTACCGGCGCGCATTTTCATCGCCCATCATGAAGCTCGACCCGGCCGAAGTGAACGATTCGTATTCCCACGAAGTCGCCCGCCAGGTGTTCGACGGCCTGCTCGAGTTCGACGAGGACGGCCGCCCCGTGCCCGCTCTGGCCGCGTCCTGGACCATCAGCGCGGACCGACTCACCTACCGGCTCACCCTTCGGGCCGATGCCAGGTTCCAGGCGAAGACCGGGCCCGACGACGTCCAGACCCTGAACGGCGGGCGGTCCGTGACGGCGGAAGACGTCTCATACACGCTTCATCGCCTTCTCGCTCCTGGTCACCCCAACCGGAAAGGCAAAAACTATCTGGTGATCAGGGGCGCTGCGGCGTATAACGCCAGCCAGGCCGCATCGATCGAGGGAATCAGGGTTGTCTCATCCGATACGATCGAACTTACCCTCGACAAACCGTTCACCCCGTTTCTTTCGCTGCTGGCCCTGAACTTCGCGTTCATCGTGCCTCGCGAAGATGCCGAGGCGCTCGGCGAGAATTTCGGCTGGAACCCAGTCGGCGCCGGCCCGTTCTCCTGGGGCGGAAGGGCGAGCGATACCCTCGTTCTCAAGGCGAATCCCGGGTATTACCGGGGACGGCCGTATCTCGACCGGATCGAGTTCCCGGTTATAGCTGATGAAATAGAACGGTTCCGCCGGTTCAAGAGCGGAGAACTGATGCACAACGACGTCCCCGATCCGGAATACAAGAACGTCCTCCAGGATCCCCTCTGGGCAAGGCAGTTCCAGGAGGTCAGCCGGTGGGGCATCTACTATCTCGGCTTCGATGTGAAGACCCCCCCCTTCGACAATGTGAAGGTCCGGCAGGCGATGAACTACGCGATCGATCGGGAGGCCATCGTGAAGCTCGTGATCAACGACCGGGCCCGCATCGCCCGGGGGGCTCTCCCGCCGGGAATCATGGGCTACAACCCGAAGCTGCGCGGTTACTCCTACGATCTCGCCAAGGCCAGGACGCTTCTCGCCGAGGCTGGCTACCCCGGAGGGAAGGGATTCCCCGAGATCACGCTCGAAGTGAACCGCGACGAGATCCATATCCGCACGGCCGAGTTCGTGCTCGCGAACCTGCGCGATATCGGCATCTCGTGCCGAATGAAGGTCGTCGATTTTCCGGAACTGCTGGCGGATGTCCAGAACGGCCGGACGCCTTTTTTCCGCATGGGATTCACCGTCGATTATCCCGATCCGGACAACTTCCTGTACAGCCTGTTCCATTCGGGAAACATCGGTCCGGCCGGCAACTACAGCCGATATGCGAACCCCCGCGTCGACGAACTGCTCGACCGGGCGCGGTTCGAGATCGACGCGAAGGAACGGGTCGCCCTGTACCGTGATGCGGAACAGCTCATCGTCGATGATGCGCCGCTCGTGTTCGTGTTCCATTACACGACGCACGGCATCTGGCAACCATACGTGCATGGCATGAAGGTCACGCCCATGGGGACGCCGTATATCGCATACCGCCAGTTATGGCTGTCCAGCCCGACCGCGCGGCTTCCCGGAAAGTGATTGCGGTTACTTGAACAGCACGGGCAGCAGGTAGAAGGCCAGGACGTAGATCGCCACGACCAGCACGGTCAGCAGGTTGAAATACTTCTCGATGAACTCCTTCACCGGCGGACCGAACTTCATTAGCAGGCCTGAGACGAGGAAGAATCTCGCGCCGCGCCCGAACGCCGAGGCGACGATGAAGGGGAGCAGCGAGATGTGCGAGACGCCAGCGGTGATCGTGATGACCTTGTACGGAATGGGCGTGAACGCGGCGGTGAAAACGATGAGCACCGAATACTGCTCGTAAGATCTGCATACCTGTTCGAATATTTCCGGCGTGAAGCCCGGCACGTATTTGAAGAAATACCCGCCGACGGCCGCCCAGAAACCGTATCCGATGAGATACCCGAACATCGCCCCGATGACCGAGCCGGCCGTGCAGACCGTGGCGTACCAGAGGCCCTTCGACGGTTGGGCCAGCGTCATCGCGATCAACAGAACGTCCGGCGGAATAGGGAAAAAGCTGGACTCGGCGAAGGCGATCGCAAACAGCGCCCAGATCGCGCCGGGGCGGGCCGCCAGCGCGAGGGTCCAGTCGTACAGCCGGCGGATGTATTTCATGTAAAATAGTATCCTTGATTCATGGGAAGGCGGGCGGTTCGTGCGGCAACACCGTGCCGGGTCAGTTCGGTTTGAACCGGCGGTATCGGGCGCGGCGGTTCTCGAGTGCGGCGGAGCCGAGTTTGCGCAGTCGCATTGCCTCGTATTCCTCGTAGTTGCCCTCGAACCACTCGACGTGGGACTCGCCTTCGAACACCATCAGGTGAGTGCAGATGCGGTTGAGGAAAAAGCGGTCGTGACTGATGACGAGGATGCAGCCGCTGAAATCCGAGATCGCGTCTTCGAGCAGGCGCAGGGTGTTGACGTCGAGATCGTTCGTCGGTTCGTCGAGGAGGATCACATTGCCGCCTGATTTCAGGATCTTTGCGAGGTGAACGCGGTTGCGCTCGCCGCCCGAGAGGTCCTTGACGAATTTCTGCTGGTCGCTGCCGCGGAACCCGAATCTGCCGCAGTAGGCGCGGGCAGGGATCTTGAGCTTTCCGAACGCGATGTCGGCCTGGCCTTCGCTGATCTCGTCGAACACGGTGTTTTCGCCGTTCAGCGAGTCGCGATGCTGGTCGACCCAGACCATCTTCACGGTGGGGCCGATATCGATCGTTCCGGAGTCCGGCTTCTCGACGCCGGTCAGCATGCGGAACAGCGTGGTCTTGCCGGTGCCGTTCGGCCCGACGATGCCCACGATGCCGCCCTTGGGCAGTTTGAACGAAAGATCTTTGATGAGAGGCTGGTTCTCGAAGCCCTTGCAGAGGGCGGAAACCTCGATGACCTTGTCGCCGAGAGGAACGGCGGGCGCGATCTGGATCACGTTCGATTCCGGCTGGCTCGCGGCAGATTCCCGCACGACGAGCTGCTCATACTGCATGATGCGCTCGCGGGAGAGTTCGTGACGGTCGGAACTGCTCATCTTGATCCACTTCAGTTCGCGATCGAGCGAACGCCGGCGGACCGACTCCTTCTTCTCCTGCTGGGCCAGGATCTCGAGTTTCTGCTGGAGCCAGGATGTGTAGTTCCCCTCGAAGGGGATGCCGTGGCCGTCTTCGAGCTCGAGTATCCATTTCGTTATATTATCGAGAAAATACCGGTCGTGCGTCGAGATGATGACGGTGCCGGGATAGTTCTTGAGATGGTTCTCGAGCCAGTCGATCGTCTCGGCGTCGAGATGGTTCGTGGGCTCGTCGAGCAGCAGCAGGTCGGGTTGTTCGAGAAGCACGCGGCAGAGCGAGACGCGGCGCCGCTCGCCGCCCGACAGTTTGTCGACGATCATGTCGTCGGGGGGCAGGACGAGGGCGTTCGCCGCGATGTTCAGCCGGGTGTCGATCTCCCACCCGCCGCAGGCGTCGATCTTCTCCTGGAGCTGGCCCATGCGCTCCATCGCCTTGTCCATCGCATCGGGGTCCATCTCGCCCATGCTCGTCGAGAGGTCTTCGTATTCCTTCAGCAGCTTCATCGTGTCGGCGAAGGCCAGTTCGAGATTCTCGCGAACCGTCTTTCCCCACGCCAGCTGGGGCTCCTGCTGGACGAAACCGACCCGCATGCCCTTGGTGATTTCCGCGTGGCCCTGGAACTCCTTGTCGAGGCCGGCCATGATCCGCAGCACGGTCGATTTGCCGGCGCCGTTGTGACCGACGATGCCGATCTTCGCTCCGGGGAAGAAGCACAGGTTGATGTCCTTGAGGACCTGCCTCTGGCCGTAAAACTTGTTGAGGCGATACATCGTGAAAATATACTGCTCAGCCATGCGTGACTCCGATGAACTGCGGAAATTTCGCCGGCATCAGATGCCGGGCCGCCGCATGATACCGTATTTGCCCCTCCGGCACAACAACGACTCATCCGCAGATGGCGCAGAGAAAGCAGATGACGCAGAGCGAAAAGAGAAAAAGCCCCCGGGGCGCGGGAGGCGCCTCGGGGGCTGTCGCTGCTTACTTGCCGCGGCCGGCGGCCTTTTCCTTCTCTTTCTGCTCGGGCTTTTCGGCCTGGGACTCGGCGGGCTTGAGCATGCCGAGCTTTTCCTTGACCTTCATCACAATCTCGCCGAACACGTCGGGGTTCTTCACGAGGAAGTCCTTCGCGTTCTCGCGGCCCTGGCCGATGCGGGTGTCGCCGAAGGAATACCAGGCGCCGGTCTTGCTGACGATCTTCATCTCTTCGGCCATGTCGATGATCTCGCCCTCGCGTGAGAGGCCCTTGCCGAACATGATGTCGAAATGGGCCTTGCGGAAGGGCGGAGCGACCTTGTTCTTGACGACCTTGACCTCGGTGGTGTAGCCGACCGCCTGGTCGCCGTCCTTGAGCTGTTCCTTGCGCCGGATGTCGAGGCGGACGGAGGAGAAGAACTTGAGGGCGCGGCCGCCGGGCGTCGTCTCGGGATTGCCGAACATGACGCCGATCTTCTCGCGGAGCTGGTTGATGAAGATGCAGACGCAGCCGGAGCGGGAGACGACGGGGGTCAGCTTGCGCATCGCCTGAGACATCAGGCGGGCCTGCATGCCGACGGTCGCATCGCCCATCTCGCCGTCGAGTTCCGCCTTGGTCGTGAGGGCCGCGACCGAGTCGACGACGAGCACGTCGACGGCGTTGCTGCGGACGAGCATCTCGGCGATCTCGAGGGCTTCCTCGCCGCTGTTGGGCTGGGAGATCAGCAGGTTGTCGATATCGACGCCGAGCAGGCGCGAATAGGCCGGGTCGAGCGCGTGTTCGACGTCGACGAACGCCGCCTGGCCGCCCATCTTCTGCACCTCGGCCACGACGTGGAGCGCGATCGTCGTCTTGCCCGAGGATTCGGGCCCGAAGATCTCGATGATGCGGCCGCGGGGAAGCCCGCCGACGCCGAGAGCGTAATCAAGCGACAGCGAGCCGGTGGGCACGGACTCGATCGCGGCGGTGCGCGACTCGCCGAGGCGCATCACGGATCCCTTTCCGAACTGCTTCTCGATGGCCTGAATGGCCGTGTCGAGAGATTTCTGTTTTTCGCCGGTGCGTTCCATCGAGCGGTTATTCATCATTCGCGGGTCAGACATGTATCGTTCCTCCTGTGGAAATTTGCCGTTGAGCATAGCATAATTGGAACGACGATTGGAAGAGATGCAGGGCCTCGTTCCGCGTGTTCCTCACATACATCCGCCGACCCGCCGGGTTGGGGAAAATAAATCTGGAGAAAAAGTTCATGATTGCGATTCCGTGGCCTTCCGATGCCGATCTGCGAATCCTCGGTCTCATGAGCGGCACGTCGGGCGACGGGATCGACGGCGCACTCGTGACCTTCTCGACGGACGGCGGTTTCAGACTCGAATGGCATGAGGCCGAACCGTTCCCTCCCGCCGTTCGAAACCGTCTCCAGAGGCTGATGCGTGAAGGCACGCCCGACGACGTCGCGCTGGCGGCGACCTGGGTGGCGGAACTCTACGCCCGGGCCGTCGATGCTTTCCGCGGCCGGCATCCGGAAAGCCGCATCGATGCGCTCGCCGCTCACGGCCAGACCCTGGCGCACGTTCCCGCCCCCCGTGACTGGGACGGGATTCCCGTCCGCGGCACCCTCCAGGCCCTCAATGCCCAGCTCCTGGCCGAAAGAGCCCGTCTGCCCGTCGTCTACGACTTCCGAAGTCGCGATCTCGCCGCCGGCGGCCAGGGGGCGCCCCTCGTGCCGCTCGGAGACCTGCGGTTCTTCGGGCATCTCGCCGTCGACGAAACGATCGTCGTTCTCAACGTCGGCGGCATCGCGAATGTCACGGTCATCCGTCCCGGGCCGGCCGGGCCGCATGTTTCGGCCGCGTTCGACACCGGCCCCGGCAACATGCTCATGGACGCCCTTGCGCGTGAGCTGAGCGGCGGAGCCGAAACCTACGACAGGGATGGCCACATCGCCGTAACCGGCCGCTCCGACCAGGCCGTTGTCTCCGACCTGCTGTCGGACCCGTATTTTCACGTCGCGCCCCCCAAATCGACCGGGCGGGACAGGTTTGGCGAAGACCGGCTTCATGCGATTCTGGCCGGAACGCAGGGCACCGTTTCCGGGCCGGATATGATGTCCTCCCTGCTCGACGTGACGGTTGTCTCGATCGCCGAAGCCGTTCGAATCCACGTGAATCCGGGCGGAAAAGCCCGGCGGGTCGTCATCGCGGGTGGCGGCGCCCTGAACGGGGAGCTGTGCCGCAGGCTTGCGTTGCTGCTTCCCGAAGGCTGCCTCCTCGAACGTTCTGACGCTCACGGCGTGCCGGTTTCGGCGCGCGAGGCCATGGGCTTTGCGGCTCTCGGAGAGGCATTCCTGCGCGGCCGTCCAGGAAATATACCGGCTGCTACAGGCGCCACGGGGCCGATGACGCTCGGAGCGATCGTTCCCGCCTAATCCGAGATCTCCAGGTCAAGGACGCGGGCCGTGATCGATTTCGTGCTGCGCATGAAGCGGTTCGGCGGCGGTTCGATGGCGAACATCTTCTCGACCCCGGGCAGAAGCGTGTCGTTGTCGAGAATGAGCGTTTCGAACGAGCGGTCGCCCTCCTTGCCCGACAGCATGATCTCCACCACGACGCGCCGAATGGCGAAATCTGAGATGTTCTTGCAGTAGAGGTTCACCTGGTTCAACGCGAGATGCGGGTCGACCTCGATCTTCAGGACCTGCGTCAGCGTGCGCTCGAAAATCTCGTTCCAGACGGCGAGTTGTTTCGGCTGCTGGCGCGCCCAGGCGATGTTGCTCCGGTAAAACTGGATCAGTTCGTTGTAATACCCGCGTTTTTCCATAGCTAAAGCTATAGGAATGAGCCACCCGCGGTTCATCGTCGCGTAATACCGGTTCAGGCTCGTCTCGATCGCTTCGTTCAGGCCGCTTTCGCCGGCGTTCGCGCGGGCGATCGTCTGGGTGATGGAGGCCCAGCCGTTACCCTGGCTTTCGGTCTGGGGAACGTATGCCGCCGGTGGCTTGAGTTTCATCGCCAGATCGACCCACTCGCGGAGCGTCACCGCCTCGACTTCGTCGACGACAGAAAACTCGTAGTAGCCGTCCCCGTCCGTCCGGTAGATGCGGCCGACGTAGCCGCTTCCGCCTGAGGTCGGGAAAATATACGCCCGGTGGTTCGTGTCCCAGGTGGTTTCGAACACCTTGCTGCCGATGCCTTCGCTTGCGAAAAAGTGCGCCTTGCACAACATGCGCACAGGATGATACGTCGCGTTCAGAATCGTATCGAGAAATTCGAGCGGCTCCGAGGGCATGAACCACTGGATCACACCGGAATCCTGCAGGGAAAGCATCGGCTGGCGTTTTCTCGCGGCGATCGAGATGGTTCGGGAAATGCGTCGCGCGTTGATGCGGAACACCGCGACATCCGGCATTACCCGGACGGGCGTGTAGGTCTTCGGAATATGGAACGTGAAGCCGTGAATGACGACCTTCATCGTTGCCGGAACGTCGCCTGTCGCCACGAGAGAGACGTGCTCCGGCAGGGAGAGGATCAGTTCCTCGGAAAGGTTCATCTTTTTGACGATGTGACTTTTCACGAGGTAGGGGATGAGGATGAACAGGCAGAACGGGACGAACGCGACTGCCGCCGAGACGAGGATTTTCGTGACAGGAGAGATTTTCTTCTCCTCCACCTTCCATTCGCGTTGCTTTTTTGCCATTCTGTCGGGCTCCGCCTTACTGGGCGTCAGGGGTTTCGGGGGCGCCCTCGAGTTCTTGGATTCGTTCGAGGGCGGTCTCGGCGAGGGTCGACTCACGGAACTCCCTGCGGAGGCGCTTGAACACCTCGATGGCCTCGTCGATCCGGCCGAGGCCGATCAGAACTTCCCCGCGCTGGAACAGGAGATGGTCGCCGAGCCTGGCCTTCAGGTCGTCGGGGCATTTGTCGATCAGGGAAAGAGCCTCGCTCCACCGATCCGCTTGAATGGCTCTCACGATGTCCATGTAGATGGAAAGGGCTGCGGGGCTGTCTATATGCCTCGATATGAAGGCTGACTCGCGGCCGGCTTTTTCAGAAAGGTCCGAGGCGGAACATTCAACGGTCACGCGGCGGTACAATTCGAGCGCCGTCTTGAAGTCCTTCAACCCGGCCCGGCATTCGGCGGCGGCGACGAGCGCTTCTGCCTTCGCTTCGGGCGGGAGACGCATCGGCATGCCGCTCATGCCGAGGACGGCTTCGTAATCCTTGAGCGCGTCGAGATACCGCCCGCGCTGGGCGGCAAGACCGCCGCGGTTCATGATCTGGTTGAAATGCGTAGCCTCGGTCAGGCTTTCTCCGCATTTGACCAAATGGTTCCCCTGTAGCCGGTAAACTTCGAGTTGGAACAGGTCGGGCGGGCCGAAATCATGGATCGTGACGGGGATTTTCACGCACAGTTCGGGGCCGTTCTTTCCCTGGACCACGCTGATGTCACGGCCGATGACGGGATTGTCTTCACCTTCGCCCGGCGGGAAGATGCGGCGAATGTCCGGCGAGCCGCCGTAGATGAAGGGCATCAGATCATCCCCTGCATGGTGACGGGCGATGGCGATCACTTCCGGGAAGCCGTCGTTGTCGAGGTCGGCCTTCAGCAATGAGGCGAACTCGAGCCCCTCGAACGTCGAAAGCACGTGCAGATGGCCGCCCTGCTTTTCGATCAGCAGTTGGGCAGCGTCTGCGTCCGCGTCGAGCGACGAAGGCCTGGCCACGACGGCGCCGACCCCTTCGAGTTCGAGACGAAGAGAGCGGTTCCGGCCATCGTTTTCCGTCGTCGGGGCCGCAAGGAGCGTCGATGCGAGAGCGACGGCGAGAGCGAGACCCGGGAAAAGCGATCGAACGAGTGGGCGCCTGTTCATGGCTTGGCGGGGGTGTCGCCGCCCTGACGTGCGCGCAGATCGAAGGCGGAAAGGCTGGCCCTGAGACGATCCAGGGCCTCCGCAACGACGATCTGAAGCGGCGCCTCCCTGCTGCAGCCGGACGCGGCGAGGTGGCCGCCACCGCCCATGGCGACGGCGATCTCCTTCACGTCGAAGCCGCCGCGCGACCTGAACTCACAATACGTCTTCCCGTCGAATCCTTCAAAGACGCCGACGCCGGCGATCACGCCCTGGACCGACGTCAGATGGCCCCAGAGACCGCAGCTGGCCACGTTGTTGAACGCCGCGCCGCACTCCTCGATGTCGCGCCGCGAAAGAACGATGCAGGCCAGCCGGCCATCGGCCTCGAGACGCAGATTCTGAAGCCCTTTTCCGAGAAGTTTCAGCTCGGGAAGAGTCTTCGAACCGTTCAGCCGCGACAGGATCGGCGCGGTGTCGAGGCCGGTCTCGAGAAGTTGTGCCGCAACGGAATGCGCCGACGACTTCAGCCCTTCGTTCTGGAAGGAACGCGTGTCGGTGATGAGACCCAGATACAGCCCCGTCGCGACGTCGGCGTCGAGCGGCAGACCGGCCTGGCGGATCAGCCGCACGATCATCTCGCAGGTCGAGCTGGCGGTGGTGTCGACGAAGTTCACGTCGCCGAATATGGTGTTGCTCGCATGATGATCGATGTTGACAAGGACCGCGCCAGTGTCGTCAAGGTCGGCCTCGAAGCCCGTTCTTGCCAGATCGCCGGCGTCGAGCACGAAGATCACCTCGTGGTCGATCTCGATCTCGCCGGGCTTGCCGATGTGGTCCTCGTCGAGAACGAAGGCGAACCGCTCGGGGGCCGGGTCGGCCAGGGCGACCTGGACGCTCTTGCCGGCTTTGCGCAACGATTTGGCCAGTCCGGATACCGAGCCGATGGCGTCCCCGTCGGGACGCACGTGCGATATGAGGAGGAACCGGTTTGCGCCGTTGATCGTCGAGACGACGTCGGAAATCTGCTCGGAGAAATCAGTCTGGATTGTGTCGGAGAATGCCATCGATATTCTTGCTCATCTCTTTCAGATACGTCGCGGGGTCGCCCATTTCGAGGGTCGCCCGCTCGAGAACGTCGGCCATCAGGTCGCGAACCTCGAACCAGCAGCTCAGCCGCGGCTCGAAGGCGATATACTCGAGTTCCTCGTAGGGGGCCCGGAGGTTCGGATCCTTTGCCAGCGCCTCCGTGAGAATCGGGGCCTGGAGCGAGGACTTCCGGACGGGGACGTAGGTCGTCCTGACGCTCCACTCCGCTCCGATGTCGGTGGAGGTGAACCACTTGATGAACTCCCAGGCGCCCTTGATCTTGTCGGGGTCACCGTTGTCGAAGATATTGATGTTGCTGCCCGAGAGGATAACGGCTCGGGATGCCTCGCCGGGAAGGGGCGCGATGCCGTAGTTGAACTTGATCCCCGATTCCATGTGGACCTTGCTGACGATGCTGTTCTCGATCATCGCGATCCGCTGGGCCTTGAAATCGTTCTGGTGGTCGAATCCCTGGGCCTCGACGGCGATCCCTTCCTTCAGCATCTCCTGGATGAACGCCACCGCCTTGACGGCCGGTTCCTCGTGAAAGTGCGACGTGCCGCCCTTCTCGTCGATCAGGCGACCGCCGAACTGCATGACGCGGCACAGGAACATCCAGACGTTCGCCCTGCCCGTCGCGAAGCCCATGATCGTCGGCCTGCCGCCGTTTTCCGGCGTGAAGTGGCGGGTGATGAGGCGCGCATAGGAGGCGAGTTCGGTCAGCGTCGTGGGCGGTTTCTCAGGGTCGAGACCGACCTGGCGGAAAATATCCTTGTTGTAATATAACACCGGCACGCTCTTGTTGAACGGGAACGACCAGAGCTTTCCGTCGAACGTGTTGTTGTCGAGGAGCACGGGGATGATGTCGGCCTTGATGTCCTCCGCTTCGGACGCGAGCAGGTCGTCGAGACAGACGATCTTCTTGTGTTTGATGAACTTCTTCGTCAGGGTTTCGTAGTTCTGGGCGATGTCCGGCGCGCTCTTCGCGACGAGAGAGGCGAGCAGTTTCTTCGCGAGCGTGTCGTAGCTGCCCATCGGGATGCCCTTGATGTAGTAGGTCGGCTGGCTCTTGTTGAACCGGTCGATCAGGTCGTCCATCACCTTGCCGAGGGGGCCGCCCATGGCGTGCCAGAAGACGACTTCCACCCGCCCCTTCGCGTCGCCGCCGACGCCCGAAAGCGACTGGGCTTCGCGCGCCCGGCCGTCTTTGACGATCAGGCCGACGACGATGAACCAGAAGATGAGAACGCCGATCAGAAAGTTGCGCATGTGATCCGCCTCCTCATTCCTTCATGCCGGACATGGCCTGGGACTCGACGAACTGCCGCTGGGCCAAAAAATACATGACCACGAGCGGGACGATCGTGAACGTCGAAGCCGCCATCAGCGGGCCCCACCGGGTGCCGGCCTCGCTCGCGAAGTAGCTCAGCCCGACCTGGATGACGCGCAGACTCGTGTCATTCGTCACGATCAGGGGCCAGACGAAGCTGTTCCAGGTGCCGAGGAACGAGAAGATGCCGAGCGTCACCATCGGCGGCTTGCTCAGCGGCAGACAGATCTTGAAGTAGAACTGGAGCCGCGTGCAGCCGTCCAGCATGGCCGCCTCGAACAGGTCCTTCGGCAGCTGCATGAAAAACTGGCGCAGGAAGAAAACCGAATACGCCGAGGCGAGCCACGGCACGATCAGCGCCAGATATGTGTTCACCCAATGTAATTTTGACAATATAATATAATCAGGAATAAGAAGCGCCTGCTGCGGCAACATCATGGTGCCGAGCATCAGCAGGAACAGCTGGTCCTTGAACGGGAACTTGAAGAAGGCGAACGCGTAGGCGGCCAGCGATGCGAATACCAGCGACCCGGCCGTGATCGTGATGGCCGTCAGGAACGTGTTGAGGAAATACCGGTAGAACGGTTGCGCCGCCCACGCTTCCTTGTAGTTGTCGAGCAGTTCGAACGGCTTCTGGACCTTCTTCCCGCCGGCCGTCCCGGATGCCGGCTCGGCGAGCGAGGCGGCGTACAGCTCTTTCTGCCGCTGATGCTCGGCGATGCGCTTTTTGTCTTCCTCGCCGTTCAGGAACGAGGGGCGCATCTGGTCGGGCAGCAGGACGATCGTCTTCCCGGTTTTCAGGATCTCGTCCTCGCTCTTGAACGAGGTCATGATCATCCAGACGAACGGGAAGATCATGAAGATCGAGCCGACGATGAGCAGGGCGTGGATCAGGATATGCGACGGATTCTTGATGAGGGGCTTCTTGACGTTCGTGCTCATACGCCGGTCCTCAGGAGTAATGGACTTTCTTCTCAACATACAGCTTGTTGAAAAGGGTCATGCTGAAGATCATGATGAAAAGCACGAACGCGATCGCGAGCGCGTAGCCGAACTCGAACTTTTCAAACGCCTTCTGGTACAGGTAGTAGACGATGACCATCGTGCTCTTGAGCGGTCCGCCGCGCGGGGTCATCATGTAGATCTGCGAGAACACCTGGAAACTGCCGATCGTCGACATCACGAACACGAAGAACGTCGTCGGCGACAACAGCGGGAAGGTGATGTGCCGGAACTGCTGCAGCCAGTTCGCGCCGTCGATGCGCGCCGCCTCGTAGAGGTGCTTCGGAATGTTCTGCAGCCCGGCGAGGAAGATCACGACGTTGTAGCCGAGACCCTTCCAGACGCTCATCAGGATGATGCAGGGCATTGCCCAGAACGGGTCCTGCAGCCACAGCTGCGGCGGCAGGTTCACCAGCGCCAGCAGTTTGTTCAGCAGGCCGTAGTCCGGGTGGTAGATGAAGTTCCAGACGATCGAGACCGCGTTCAGCGACGTGATGACGGGCAGAAAGTAGATCGTGCGGTAGATCCCGATGCCCGAGATCGGGTTGTTGAGCAGGAGAGCGATGCTCATCGAACAGGCGATCGACAGGGGAACGCTGACGATAGCATAGTAAAAGGTATTGACCAGCGACTTGTAGAACATCGGATCGTCGAACAGGCGGGCGAAGTTGTCGAGCCCGACCCATTCGGCTTCGCCGATCAGGTCCCAGCGGTAGAAGCTGATCGCCAGCGAGTAGAAAATCGGCAGGACGTGGAAACAGAGCAGGATGCCGAAGACGGGCACCAGGTAGCAGTAAGCTCCCCAGTCGATCTTTTTCTTGTTGAGCATGGAATGGCCGTCGACGAATCAGCGGCGGCGACCCCGCACCGGCGCGCGACCGCGCGTGGCGCCGGCTTTGACGGGAGACAACTGCTTCATCAGGTTGTCGTACATCAGGGGCGTCTCGTGTGTGAACGGCGCCGGGCCGGGCTTCGAGGCGTTGATGTCGCTGTCGGGATACTGGTAGTCCGTGAAGTTGGAACAGCCGATCACCGTCAGGATGCCGTTCGCAAGCTGCTCCTGTGCCATGATCGCGATCGGGGTGTCCTTTGGATAGATCACCGCGTCGTTCTTCTTGTCGCCGTCCTTGTTGATGGTGTCGTCATCGCCGGTGATCAGGATGTCAACGCCTGCTTCGGCCGTCAGCGGCTTGCCGTCGCGGGTGAGCAGCGAGCAGGTGCCCCAGGTGATGACCGTCTTCACGCCGGCCATGACGGGAGAATCGCTCTTGAGCACGTGAGCGAGAACGCCCCACGGCTTGTTGGTCTTGTTCGTGTTGTCCCAGACCTGGTCGTCATTGTACCGAATGGCCGAACCGAGCTTGCCGAGCAGGTTGTTGAGGGTGTCGCGCCCGTCGAGGTCGGAGGAATCCCAATCGCAGGACATAACCAGCCGACCGCCGGCCATGAACCACTCGACGATCGCGTTCATTTCTGGATCCATGATCGGGAGGGAGGTGTTCGGAATCATCACGATGGCGAACCGGTTCAGCATCTCGGGGGTGATGAGGTTCAGCGTGTAATACACCTTGAAGCCGTTCTTCGCCATGTGGCGCTCGAACGTCTCCATCTTGTCGGAAGCGGCGTTCCCGTGCGCGGCGTCGACGAGGATGTTGATCGCGCGATCGGAAACCGCGGCCTCGTTCCAGAACTTCACTTCGCGGGACGGAATGCGCTTCGTCGGATTCCGGCCGGTGACCCACATCATGGCGTTGTAGGCCAGCTGGGGGTGGGAATACATGAACGAGTCGTAGCTGTCGTGAAGCTTCTTCACCCCGCCGGCGCGGCGCGCAGAAGGTTCGGCGACCGGCGTCGAGGTGCCGTCGTCGAAGGGCGAACTGTCGCCAAGAGCGATCACGCGGCCTTTTCCCGCTTCGGCGGCGACGACGTAGGGGGCTTTCTTGTAGCGACTGTCGATCAGGCCGATCGCCTTCGCATCGTCCTTCGGGGTCAGCGTGAAGGTCGAGGCGGCCCAGGCGCCGACGCCGCGGACGCCGAACATCGCCGGGTGTTCCTTGTTCATCGCTCCGCTGACCGGGGCTTCATACAGGTAGTTGCCGGTGAAGGTGAAGCCGAACTCGCCGCAGAAGGTGTTCAGAGCTTTGACGGCGTCCCAACCGTCGTTGTCGCGGTCGGCGTTGCCGTGATCGCCGATCAGGAAGGCGCCGCCGCCGTTCCTGACGAACTCGACGATCGCGGTCTGCTCGGCCTGCTCGTAGGGATTGTTCGGCTCGGCGAGAATGACGGCGTCGTATCCGGCGAGCAGGTCAGGTGTGAACCGGCGGTTCGACGATACCTTACTGAGGGAGTCGATGCTGAAGCCGTTCTCCTTGAGCATGTCGCACATCTCGGAGTAGGCGCCTGTGACGATCCAGTCCGCGTTGCCGGCCGTCTGGCCGTGGGTGTCGTCGTACAGCACCTTGATGTCAGCGGCCGAGACGGGCAGCCAGACGCACAGAATCGCCGCGACGGCGAGGACGAACGTCAGAGATTTCTTCATATCAATTCCCCCTGTATGAGAGTAATGCGTTTCAAGGAGTATACGAAATACCCATGAAATGGGCAAGTGATGAGTGCTGCTACCCCGAAAACCGGCGCGGCCGGCTATTCTTCCGGGAGGGGGGGCAGATCCGTCGCGGCTCCGGGCGGCGGTGTCGAGGTGGCCGTGGTCGCCGAACCGGACGCGAGGTCGTCGGTTGCTTTCGGCTCTTCCTCGTCATCATTCGAGGCGCGAGGCGGTTTCACCTCGCCGATGCCGGCGGCGGGCCCCTTCCAGAGACTCAGCGGCCCGCGGCTGTTTGAGAGAAAATACAGGGTCTGCAGGTCTCGCGACAACTCGAATCGCCGGAGATTGTACGACTCGAGAAGATTGACGAGCGACGTGATGTCCGGCTTCGAAAGCGGCATGAAATACATCTCGTTTCGCTCAGGGAAGGGATACGGCATCTGCCGAAGGCAGAATGTGGTGGATCGGTTGGACATCGCCGTCGGCAGGGCAAGCCCGAGGAACCATCGCGTTTTGAAGCGATCCATGAAGAGCTGGTTGCCCTGTGCCATCCCGGCATCGTAGAGAAGACGGAATTTCGAGTCCATCGTCTTGAAGGCGTAGCAATACTCCATCGCCAGATCGACGGCGCCGATCTCCGAACCGCCGCCTCCGTTCTTCGCGCCTGGTTCGGGGGTGAGGCGCGCGGCGAACGTCTGCGAGAGATCCCAGAGGGGGCTCGATGTGCGCTGCATCCGGAGGTGTCCCTCGAGAAAGAGCACCCGGTCGCGCGTCCAGAACGAGACGAGCTTGATGGTATCGCTCGAAACATGCCGCTGCTCGGGCAGCTCGATCGCCTTGCCGAACTCGTTCAGGTTGTACCGGCGCAGCGTGGAACCCCTGAAGTCGCGGTCGTCGAACTCCTTCTTGTCGCGCGACTGGCCGTCGACCTCGACGAGGGCGAACGCGCGCGCGTCAGGCGACCAGACGATCTCGGACAACTGGCTCGAAACCGTGACGATCTTCGGCGCAATCAGCCTGGCGCCGAGATCGATGAGGCTGATGTCGTGATCCGTGACGAAGAACAGCCGCTTCCCGTCGGGAGACCAGATGGGGTAAGCGAACTGGTAATTCCCGTCGATCTGGGTCTGGTTCGAAACGAGTTCGTCGAACCGCCCGTTCGATGCGTCATAGACAAAGAGCACCCGGTCGAGCGTGTCCCTGTTCAGCACGATGCCGGCGAGTTGCTGGCCGGCGGGAGACCATGCCATGTCGAGAAGCTGGGCCTGGATGTCGGGAAACAGCGGAAGCGGCTTGGCGTCCTTGCTTCGCAGATGGAGCAGGTGCGGGCTTCCGTTTTCGGTGTAGGCAAGCCATTTCCCGTCCACAGAGCATCGCAGGAAGCCGAACGGCCAGCGGCCGTGTTCCAGCAGGATCGAACCGGTCGCGGGGTCTGACAGGCGGACGATATGGTTCGTCGTTTCATCCGGGCGCAGGGTCAGAATCCCCTCCGTGCCGGTCAGTTCGAAGTCGACGTCGGGATAGATTTCCCGGAGCCCGTCGGACAGGCAGGTAAAGCCGTGCCGCGTTTCCACCGTGTTGTCGCGTCTGGGCAGATGATCGCGCATCTGCATCACGGATTTCACGTCGTCGATCAGGCGTGATGACGTTGTTCCGCGAAGTTTCTTGAGCGCCGCGTTCACCTGAAGAAGAATCGAGTTGAGCCCGAGATCGTTCAGCGTAATGCGATTGGGCCCGGGATTCGTCGCCATGTTGTTCGCCGAAGAATACTCGAGCGTCAGCTGGGTGTCGGAGGCGATGTGGCCCATGCGAATGAGCGCGGCGAGATAGTGATCGAGAAGGTTCGTGACGAAGTTGAGGCGGGAGACGTCGCGATTCAGCGGACCGCCGTCGCCCTGCCGGAGAGGTGGCTGGAAATGAATCTTGACGCGGTCTCCCGTGAACGCGATGCTGCCCTCGCTTGGCCCGGGAGCCGCGGATGCGGGAACGGGAGCCGCGAACACGAGGCAGGAAACGGCGATGAGGACGAAGGCAATGGCGCGCTGCATGGATACGCTCCCGGGAATGGTCTGTCTCGCCCCGGCGATGCCGGGACAAGGGTATTTACCACAATTCGCGCCATCTCGGAAAGGCGGTGCGCGTCATTTTTTCGGTGCGGCGTCAGGGTCTTCGCCCAGGCTTTGGCGGATCACCTCGAGCAGACCGTCGACCAGTTCCGATGCCGGAAGGGTTTTCACGATACGGCCGTTTTTGAAGACCAGCCCGCTCTCCTTGCCGCCGGCGATGCCGAAATCAGCCTGTCTGGCCTCGCCCGGGCCGTTGACGGCGCAGCCCATGACCGCGATCGTGACCGGGGCGCGAAGCGATGCGACGCGCCGGCTTACCTCGCGGGCGATGTTCTGCAGCGGAATCTGGCAGCGGCCGCAGGTAGGGCAGGAGACGATGGTTGGCCCGACTTCGCGCAGGCCGGCGCATCGCAGAATGCGGATGCCGGTCGCGATCTCTTCGGCGGAGTCGCCGGTGAGGGAGACGCGGAGCGTGTCGCCGATGCCCTCCATGAGCAGGGTTCCGATCCCCATGGCGGAGCGGACGATGCCCTCTTCGGGAAGGCCCGATTCGGTCACGCCGAGATGGAGCGGATGCTCGCAGGAGCGGGCGACGATGCGGGTGGCCTCAAGCATCGTGGGCAGGTCGAACGCCTTCACGGCGATCTTGATCGCCGAAAACCCGACGCTTTCGAGCAGGGAAACCTCTTTCAGGGCCGACTCGGCGAGCGCCGCCGCCGTGACGCCGCCGTGCTTGGCGGCCATCGCCGGGTCGAGCGAACCGGCGTTCACCCCGACCCGGATCGGCACGCCGCGCTCCGCGGCCGCGTGGGCGACGCTCCGCACCTTGTCGGCGTCTCGGAGATTGCCGGGATTCAGGCGCAGTCCGTGAACGCCCATCTCCAGGGCGCGGAGGGCGAGGGTGTGATCGAAATGAATGTCGGCGAGGACCGGGATCGGCGAGCGCGGGACGATCGCGCCGAGCGCCTCCGCCGCGGCCATGTCGGGGACCGCCAGCCGGACGATCTCGCACCCGGCGAACGCGAGCCGCTCGATCTCCCGGATCGTCGCCTCGGCGTCGCGCGTGTCCGTTTTCGTCATCGTCTGGACGGTGACGGGCGCCCCGCCGCCAACCTGGACGTTGCCGAGCCGTATCGCGTTCGAATGGCGCCGCTGCGGTATGGTCATGAGTGTGTTCTCCGTTGTATAATTACGTATGATATATCATCAGGGAATGTCGAAAGGCCGGGAAGTCCGGAAAGACGTTCCTGGAGCGCCGCGTGGACTTCCTCGACGCCCTGCGCCGCAGGGCCCGTCAGCCCGTCGAACCCCGCCGCCCCGGACGCGGAGAGCGCCTTGGTGAGGCCGTTCGTGGAGACGATCAGCAGATCTCCCGGTTCGAGGTCGACGGAGAGACGCTCGACGGACGCGGCCTGGGATACGCCGAGCGGTTCTCCCTTCGGGCCGGCGCACTCGGACGGTCGCCCTTGCCGGATGACGACGGGGCGAGGATTGCCGGCGAGACGGAGGGACAGACCGCCGGATGCCGGTTCGACGAGCGTCAGCGCCGTTCTCAGCGGCGGGGCGGTGAAGCGCCGGAGGATCTCGTGGATCGGGGTCAGCCGGTCCGTCGGCTGCGCCGCCCGCAGAGCGGCCGTCACGGCATGGAGAGTGACTGCGGCGGCGATCCCTTGGTGAAACGCATCGCAGACGGCGATGAACGGATGTTCCGCGCGGTTCTCGACGACGATCAGATCTCCCTTGATCTCGCGGGCGAGAGATGAGTATATATATGCATCATATACATCGAAAGAAATTTTCCCGGATGGTTCCTGAAGCTCGCGATACAGGCTCTCGGCCCATTCGAGTTCGCGGCTTGCACGGTCGCGGCTGACCATCTCGCCGAGAAGCGCGAGCGTGTCGAAAACCGGCGGGATCTCCTGGCACAGGCTCGAAACCAGGCTGCGTTCCTGCTCGGAGTAGGGGAGACGGCCGGGTTTCGGCGCCAGGAGAAACGCGCCCTGGATCGACTGCTCGCGGCGTATCGGAAAGGCCCAGTGGAATCCGAGCTCCCGCCAGCGGACGAACGTCGCGATCTCCAGTTTCCCGGTTTCCTTTGCCATTTCAAGGAGGGCGTCGATTTCGTCGACGGGAGGCCATTCCGCGGGAATCCCGGCGCTCGCCGAGGCAGACGACGAGGCAGACGACGAGGGCCACGCCCGGGAGATCCCGCCGGCCATCGTGACTGCGGCCCCGCTGAAGTTCAGAACCGGCTGGAGTTCCTTCAACAGCGCATCGACGACGGCATCCGGTGAGTTCGCCTTGCGCATCGAATTGAGAACGTGGCGGATGACGGCGGCCGTGTCGAAGGACTTGCGCCCGAAGAACTTGTCGACGCCGGCGACGATCAGGTCCTTCAAAGGCGAGAAGACCGCCGCGAGGACGAGGGTCGAGACGATCGTCGCCACGCCGCCCGAAAGGTCGAGAAGGTTCTGGAGGCCGTTTTCCAGGAGTTCGAGGACCCCCGCCAGCACCGCCGTCAGAAGCGTGTAGACGAGGCCGATCGAGAAAATCATGTCGATCTCGAGCAGGTTGTGGCGGAGGATCGCATACCCGAGAATCGCGGCCATTGCGATCCCCAGTGCGGGAAACAAGCCGAAGGTGTACATGGTCTGGCCGGTCAGGTAGAATTTTCCGAGGGCGATGAACACCGAGCCCGCCGCGGCAGGAAGCACGAAGGCCGCGAACGCATATCGCAGACGTCGTTCCTGGAAGTCGGTTTCGAGCTCTTTCTGCGCCGTTCCCAGCGTTTTCATCGCGAGGAGCAGATAGCCGACGACGATGCCCTTGGCGAGATACTCGAGTTTCCCGAGAGAGATCAGGAACCCGCCGGGAACGGCGTCGAGCGAGTGGATGAGACGGCCGCTCCAGAGGATGCCCAGCAGGACCGCCGCCGGAGCGAAAACCAGGAGTTTCTGCATCGGCGTGCCCAGTTGCCACGCGGAGTCGACGCGGCGCGGGAACAGCGCGGTGAACAGGGCGAACGCCGGCGGCAGGAGGAACATCGGCGTCAGCAGAAGGTTCACGAGCCTCGTTCCGGGCTGTGGCGCGCCGCGGGTGACGAGAAGAAGTTCGGCGAGCGACCAGACGAAAAACAGGAAGAGCAGGACGCTGAAGCACTGGTTCGTCTGCTGCCGGGGCGCGCGCATCAGCACGAGAACGCCGAGGGCGAGATGGATCGCCATGGCGAGCCCGCACAGCAGCGAGGCCAGAAGCATCGGCGTCTCCTAGCGGAATTTCCAGTTCGGCTGAACGATGCGGGAATGGGCCGTGCGCAGCGTGACGGCCGTCGTCAGCACCACCTGCTCGCGGTTCTGTTTCGCTCTGATCCTGATGCGCATGAAGGAAATGCGTTTGCGCTGGCCGGAATCGTTCGATTTCATGTCGAAGGGTTCGAACGTCACCGGCCCGCCCTCTTCGGCGGCCGGCTGCTCGAAATACGGGAAAAACATCTCCTGGTCGATCTGGTCGGCCGAGAAAATCTCGATCGGCGCTTCGCCGCGCTCCGAACGGTACAGCGTCCAGCGGCCTTTCCGGCGCTCGAGTTCGTAGGTGACGGTGGTGAGCGCCGCGTCTCCGGTGAGATCCTCGTCGTCGCCGATCCTGAACCGTGCGAGCCGCAGATGCGTCGGGGAAACCTCGAGCACCTCGTTCGAACAGCGCAGATCGTTGACCAGTCGTTCCATTTTTCGTCTCATTTCCGACTGGAGGGTCAGGCGGACGGTGCCTCGGGCCGCTGTGGACATGCCGGTCGACTGGAGAAGATAGAGAACGCCGCCGACCAGGACGGTGAGCGCCATGCCCATCAGGAGTTCTACCAGCGTGAAGCCTGCGAACGTGCGGCGGCGGCTCATCGGTGCTGCCCCACGAGCGTGACGACTTCGGCAAGGCGATGCTGCTGCTGGTCGTAGACCCGGACGGTCACCTTCTTCAGCCTGGCTGGAACGGAGGTGTCATACCGCGAATCGACGTCCATCACGCGGCGATACGGCTTCACGTCCTCCGGATACAGTTCGATGTCGCGCAGAAACGCCGATTTATAAAGATTCTTGAGCCGTTTGTACGTTTCGGCGTCCGGGTCTTTCTCGATGCTCGAAGGGGTGAAAATGTCGGAAAACGTCTTCTCGAACGTCTCGCGGCTTTCGAATGCCTCGTCGAAATCGGGCCGGTCGCGGAAGACGGTGGCGAAGTTCTCGAAGTCGGATTTGACGAGGTGGAACGGAAGGGAGCGAACCTCTTCGATCTTTTCGCGGGCGAGGTTGTAGGCGATGATGTGCTCGAGGTTTTCGGCGCTTCCCTGCATGCCGAACAGGAACATGCGCGTGAACGGCAGGGCCACGAAGCCGACGATCGTCATGACCATGAGGATTTCGACCAGGGTGAACGCGGACGTGCGTCGAAGCGTGCGCGGCCCTGTCTTCGGGGTGCGCACGTCGGCGGTGAATTTCGCTGAATGTGTTGGCATGAGGGGAGAATCCGTGATATGTCACATAGGGTATCGATCTGACACCAAGTTATACCATCGGGAGGATGAAGATGTCCATGATGAGATCGCAGCATAATATACTTGCCGGAATACTTGTCTGTCTTGCGCTGTTTTGGAGCGCGTGCCACGCAGACGCTGTTTCCGTGCGGGTTCTTCAGGGTGGAATTCCCGTGGGCGACCTGCAGCAACTCGTCGAGGAAGGCTTCAGGCTCGGAAACGAGCGGATGCTGCGCCAGGCCTGGGATGCCTACGAGAAGGCCGTGCATCTCGATCCGGACGCGACCGACGGCTACAGGCAACTCGGCCGCGTGTATTTCAACCTTTCCCTCATCGGCGCGGCCGGCGATGCCGATTTTGCCCGGGCGAGCGAGTATGCTCGCCTGCTCGAGGTGAAGGAGCCGGGATCGGCCGACGCCCATCACATCATGGGGCTCGTACTGTCCGGCAAGGGGGCTTTTCTGGACGCGCTCGACGAGTTGCGGCTGGCGTTGAGCCTGAAGCCGGCGAACGAACTGATCCTGTGCGATATCGCTTCAATCCATCTCGCCCTGCATCAACCAGACGAAACGATCAGGATGCTGGAGGGGAAAGCCCTCAAGCGCGGCTGGTCCTATTACATCCTCGCGATGGCCTGGCTCCAGAAAGGCGAGCGCGGTCGCGCCTGGCTCAACCTGCTGAAGGCCCGGAAACAGGGTTTCTCGGGATACTGGGTCGACACGACCCTCGAGATGCTGATGCGGGACATCCGGCTCGAACGGAAAGCCGCTCAGTAAAATATATTTCTGAATATATACAGACAGAAGAGCAGGCCAATTCCCGCGATGATCAGGGTGGTCATCGGATTGCGGGCGTAGTGATATTTGAAGTTCTCGACGGCCGTCGGTTCGTAGGAAGCCCACCGGAGCAGGTTGTCCGCGTGGGTTTTGTATTTCGGGTTGCCCATGTATTTGCTGCTCGTATACGCCGTGAATTGAAACTCGTGATACCGGAACGTGGTCGACTGGTCGCCGCCGATCAGTCCGTGCAGGTCGCAGTACCAGTCGAAGTTCTTCGGATCCTTGAAGATGAGAAAATACTCGCAGTCGAGGGTTGGCGGTTTGGGGGCGTTGGGCAGAAAACGGTTCGTCAGGATCATCGTCCGGACATCCCTGAATTTTGCCCAAGTCGGGAACTCCTTGACGCCCGATTCGATGCACTTCTCCGTCGCCTCCCGGAGCATCGCCAGATTCGACCGGCAGGCCTTTGCGAGTTCGTATCCCGGATCAGCTGCCTCCGATATGCAGACCCCCGCGAACGTCAGTATCGCCGTAACCGCGCCGATCATCACACCCCGCAGCCTTGTCGCCACCATGTGCCACCTCTCCGGTCGGAAAATCAGAACAATGCGTCTGCGTCAATTCTACCTCATCAACGGCTGCGATGCATCTCCCCGCGGTCTCTTGATTTCTCCCCGACGAAGTTGTACAATAACCTCGGTTTGAACGACACCCGATTCGCGCCTATAGCTCAGGTGGATAGAGCACAGGATTCCTAATCCTGGTGCCCCAGGTTCGAGTCCTGGTAGGCGCACCCGCAAAGCCGCTTCTGATGAATGTTTCAGGGGCGGCTTTTTGTCTCCATGGAGAATCCTGTGATGAACAGTAAGGGGCCCTGATTTTATGCGGCTTTCCCGTGGGTGGCTTATCCGGGGCCGCGCTTGGCTGCCATCGTTGGCTGTTATAGTGGTGTGGCTTGTTGCCCCGCTTCCTGCGCGGTGGGAACGTGTGAAGAGTTGTCTGTGGTAAAATCGTGGAAAATCAACGGTGGAGTGAATTGAGTTCATGAAGCGTTTTCTGGCGGGAATGATCGTTGGACTGTGCGTGTCGGCCGCTGCTTTGGCGGGAACCGTCGAGGAACTGAAAATTGCCGCCGAGCGTGGGGATCCTTGGGCGCAAACCATGCTCGGTGTCCGGTGGGCCACGGGCAAAGACGTCGGGATCGATCCCGTTGAGGCCGTGGAATGGTTTCGCAAGGCGGCCGAACAGGGATATGCCTGCGCCCAGTACAATCTGGGGTATATGCATTTCAACGGGCTGGGCGTCATCAAGGATTACCGAGAGGCCGCGAACTGGTATCGCAGAGCCGCCGAGCAGGGATACGTCAATGCGCAGATGAATCTCGGCAATATGTACGTCCTCGGACAAGGGGTCCCCCGGGATATCTCCGAAGCGTATTTCTGGCTGACGCTCGCGGCCAGTCGGAGCCGAAAATGCATCGAGCTTCGCGACAAGGCGGGCGAAGCCCTGACTCCTGCCGAACGGGAAAACGTCAAGGAGCGCTGCAGACAATGGCTTGACTACGTCGAGAAACGCGACGAGCAGCACGGAGATTGAGCGCAACGGATTTGACGACACGGCGTGCCGTGATTACAATGAATGTAAGTCTTTGCCGCATGGCGGCCGTTCGATTCTTTGGAGGTGAATTCATGATCCGATCTTTCGGAAAGGTATTCGCGACGGGACTGCTTGCCGCGCTGCCGCTCGTATGCACCGCTCAGGGCGCAGAGCCGGGGCAGGTCGGCCAGGCGGCCATTCCGCCCGCGCCTCCGGCGATTGAAACTCCGACAACCCAGGCCGAAGAGGGATTCGTTCCCTCGTGGAAAATCGGCGACAAATGGACTCTCGAGGCGACCTACCGCGATCAGCGCAATCCCGGCGAGGTCTGGATGCCCCCGATCAAGTGGGTCTTCCATGTGAAATCCCGCAAGTCCGTTCATCGCACCGACTGTTACGTCCTGCACATCTATCCGGCGAAGCGGAACCTGAAAATGCAGGCCGTCCTCTACCTGTCCGTGCGGGACCTGAGGCCCATGCGACTCATCGAGATCTTCCCCACGCTCTTCGGCGCGAAGAGCAGGGAAAAACCGATCGATCCGTTCCATGCCGAACCGCTGATCGGCGACGATACGCTGATTCCCTACGACATCCCCGTGTTTCCGCTCGTGCGGCCTTCCGTCCAGCGCGCCGACGGGTTCGGCGCCTATGCCGCGCCCGAGCCGAAGGTATTCGACAAGATCAAGAAGGTTGCCGGGTTCTCGTTCAAGCGCCAGGTCAGCCAGACCGACAAGAAGCCCGACCGCCAGCATGCCGACGCCTTCACGGCGTATCGCCTCGGCGGAGAGACCTTCCAGGTCGAACTGACCGATACCCGGTCCGGCGCCGTTCAGACGCAGCTGTGGCAGGAAGGCTCGCCGTGGGCGATCTCGTGCGAGAGTCGCGACCGGCGCGTCCGCCTGATTCCGCCGACGCTTCCCGAAACGCTGCCCCCGGCCCCCGGGAGCGCCGAACCGAAGGAAGGTGAAGAATAATGATGAACCTCCGACGCCTGTTTGCCATCGCTCTCGTTGCTCTTCCGCTTTTCGCTTCGGCTCCCGCTTCCGCCGAAGACGGATCGGCCCGGGGGGAAATCAAGCCGGCTCCCTGGTCCGGCGACTGGTGGTCAAGAAAACGCGGCCTGCTCGTAAACGGGTGGAGCGGCCATCAGCCGTCTCCCTTCGCCCGATACGACGCCTACGTCCAGTCCCGTACGGGGCGCAACCCGGGGGCCCACGCCTGGGAGTCCAATATCAATAATACCCACTATAATCCCCGCGCGGAAAACTGGGAGGGGCACTGCAACGGCTGGGCCGCCGCCGCCATCCTGACTCCCGAACCCCGCGAACGCCGTGTCAGGAACGGGATCGTGTTCGAAACGGCCGATCAGAAGGGTATTCTGAGCGAACTCTATATGAACACCTACTGCATGTTCTACGGCAAGCGCAACTGGGGCAACCCCGGCGACGACCCGCAGGACATCTATCCCGACGAGTTCCATCGTCTGCTTCTCGAATACATCCAGAGCGGCAAGAGCGCGATGATCTGCGACACCACCCCCGACCGACAGGTCTGGAACTACCCGCTGTTCAAATTCGAGTCGACATGGAATTCGGGCTGGCTCGACGATAAGAAGCTGAAAGTAAAGACGACCGTATATTATGCCGACGACAACGTCCCGGTCGAATTCCTCGGAACGAAGTGGTTCTCGACGACCTACACCTACAACCTGTTCGTCGACGGCAACGGCAACATCACCGGCGGCGAATGGACCGGCCAGAGCCGCGACACCCATCCGGACTTCGTCTGGGTGCCGACCGGCGACGCGCCGAACCCGCCCAACACCGTCCAGGAAAACCCCAACCTCGATCCCAGATTCGTCCGCGAAATCACTCAGGGGCCCGCAACCCTCGATCAGCGCGCCGGAGATGCGATTCCCGCGCCTGAAGCCGTCATGGTGGAGGCAGGGCTCAATCCTACGGACCTTTTCTGACACGGAGCAGACCCGATCAGCGCGGGGAACGGTTTTCTGCCGTTTCCCGCGCGTCGTTCCCGAAACATGACGATCCGAACGAGGCGCCGCCGGGGGCTCACGATGGTCGAACTGACCGTCGCGGCGTCGCTCATGACGGTTCTGTTCATCATCGGCTGGACCATCGCGAACAGCTTCGTCGGCGTGCGCAAAACCCGTGATTTCGAAACGGCCGTCGCGCTCGCCGCGCAGACCGTGGAAGCCGTGCGAGCCGCCCGGTTCCAGCAGATCGGCTCGTCGAAGGACATCCGCCGCGACACCCTCGTGGGGGATTTCAACTCCGGGCGCGAGGTATACGACTCGAACGAGGGGTTCATTCCCGTCGTCAAAATCGGCAGGACCGAGTTCAAACGCGAAATAACCGTGGCCGACTGTCCGTCGAAGATCGGCGGCGTTCCTTCGGGCCTGAAGGTGATCAGAATCCTCGTCTCCTGGCGCGCGACCGAGGACGGGACGCCCCTGACGTTCGAGACCGTGACCACCCAGGCCGATCTCTGGTGAGCGCATGACGTTTCCGACTCTCACGCCTGGCGACCGGGGCGCGACCGACATGCCCGGGCGGAACGCTTCGTTCGGACGGCGTCTGCCTGCCGGGGGAGTGACGCTCGTCGAGATCATGATCGGGTTCGCGCTGTTTCTCCTGCTGATGCTGGCGATCTATCGCCTGTTTTTCGCCGAGATCCGTTCGATCAGGACGGCCCTCGAGCATATCGGTGTGAACGAGAACGCGCGGCTCTTCCTGTCGCAGTTCGCCAACGATGTCAGAAACTCGAACCGCGTCGTGTTCCCCTCGCCGGTCATGCGAGAGGCCGTTCCGAAGCTGATCTGCACGGGCGAGGGAAAAGTGTGCACGTTTGAGGGACAGTCGCTCGACTTCGCCGTCAAGCCGCCCGACGAGAATTTTCTGAAGCTGACGACCGTCGACTGGCGGCTGGTCAAGGCGAAGGACGGAACGTTCGATCTCGTTCGCGACATCAACTCTGAGGTTCCGACCAGGCCCGGCGGACCGGCCCCCTGGAGAGGCACGCGGACGGTCTGCGGCGGCGTGAAAGATATGATCGTCTATACGGAAATCCGCCGGCCGGTGAGGTTCGGATCGGTTCCCGGCCTGCCGCTGAAGAGTTTCATCATCACCGAACCGTATGAAACCGACGGGACCGGCCCGTATCTCGTTCACGTCAGAATCACCTTCGTCCGCCAGGGCGGCGGCTCCGGATCAAGAACCGACGCGGCGCACACGATCCGCACGTGCTTTTCCCTGCGCGGCCGGCCGAACGGGGTGAACCCATGAATATGAGTCGATATTCATCCGGCCAGGCCCTCATCGTCGTGCTGATGATCGCGCTCATCCTCGGCATTCTCGTCGGGGCGGTCTTCCGGTTTCAGCAGGGGCAGATGCATCTGCTTTCCCGCAGCGCGAAGGATTACCTCGCACTGTGCGCCGCCGAAGCCGGCGTTCATGCCGTTCTGGCGGAGATGAAGGCCGACTACCAGTTCGTCACCCACGGCAACCCCTATATCCCCATGAAGGGCTGGTCGAACCCGGCGAAGCACAAATACTGGCTCGTCGGCGATGCGGACGGCCTCCAGCTGGACCACCCCGAACGCGGCGTCTACACCGGGCGCATCACGATGAAGCGCACGCGCATCACCGGGGAGTTCAAGGTCCGGGTGAAGCTCGCCGGAGCAAAAAACAGCGTCGATACGAAGACCGTCGACGAGTCGCACCGGTATTTCATCCTCGAGGCGATCGGGAGCGTCGGCGACGCCTGCCGCAAGGTCGAGGCGGTGATCGAACGTACGACGCCGGGATCTTTTATGCAGTATGACGGCCAGGTCCTCGACCTCGCCGAACTCGGCCCGAACCGCCTCGTGCCCGGCATCGTCAGGCGCGGCCGGCTGTACGGCCAGGAAATGTTGAAAGTCGGAAAGCGCGGCCCGCTCGACGCCGGACTCGAACTGCTCGACATGGAGAAGATCTCGACTCCCGGCTATTTCAAGACGACGGCGGGAATGCGGGTCACGTTCAGGAACGGCAAGAGTGGCCATCTCAAGCCCGACGCCGATTCCGATCTGCCGGAAGGGTTCGAGACGTTTCCCGACGTGGGCATGGGGAAAGTGCTGACCCAGTTCGTGCTCGACGGCATGCGCGGTGGAAAATCCGAGAAGTTCCCGGTCCTGAACCCCGACTACTGGCGCAAGGCCCGCGATCCGGCGCCGATCGTCCTCCTGCCGGGCTTTTCCTTCAAGGGATTCGGCCCCTCGAAGTGGCGCAACCCCGCCAAACCGTCGGAAGTCGTCTACGATCTGAAATTTCCCGACAAATACCTGACGAACCAGGCCGAGGCCGAGGATGCCTCGAAGCCTTCCGATACGCATCCGGACAACCGCGACAAGACGCTCATCTATTCGACGGTTCCCCTGCGGATTTGGGGAAACCCCCCGTTCAAGGCGCTCACGCTGGTCTGCGAGAAGGACGTCTACATGGCCGGCGATTTCAATCAGAACCCGAAGAACCCCCAGAACTGGGACCTCGGCTGGCGTGAATACGACAAAAAACTCGAGAACGGCACCGACAAGAACGGCGTGATGGTGATTTCATTCGGCCGCATCTGGTTCGACTACTCGAATCCGCTCAACTTCCTTCGCGAAGAGCTGAAAACCCTGCTGGACTACGAGATCGGGATGCGGCTCGGGGGCAACGAGCTGAATCCGGTTTCGATGATTCCGATCACGTATCCGCCGCGATTCGGCACGACCGCCCGGGATATGCGGCTGCCGATGCTCGCGTTGAATTTCAACAAGATCGGAACGCTGTTCGCGCTTCCGAAAACGCCGCCTGAGGTCATTCCCGTCACAATGGGAAGCCTGATGGTGCATCCGGCGCTCAAGGAGCTTCGCGAGTATTTCGAACCGACGTCCGATCCGGCGGTATATAAACAGGGGTTCTGCATCAAAGGCTTTCTTGCGCGTCAGAAGATTCTCGAAACGATCGGCGGGGCCTGCTACATGACCGGCGCGCTGCTGCCGTTCGAGCGCGATATTGCGATCGACATGATTCTCGAGCGGATGGAAAAGGAGATGGACGAAGAAGAGCCGGACCGAACACTCGGCATCTGGAACGCCTGCGATCGTCTCTTCAAGATGGCGGTGAAGAACCCCAAGACGGGGTTCAGGATGCCGGAAATGACCGTCAACGCTCTCCTGATCGACTGCGCGGAGTTGAATGCGCGCTGGGATTCGCTCGACGGCACCGGAAAAGTCACGAACGAACTCGGGAACATCGACGACGGGCTGATGAGATGCTTCCGATACGCCGGGGACGACACCCGGGTGATTCTCCGCCACCACGGCGGGATGATCCACCTGCGAAACAGGAAGGCCGATGTGTTCCTCGACGGACGGCTTCGGGAAGACCAGCCGATCGTCCGTCGCCGCTCCTGGGACTCGACGTTCGTCCGCGGCGGAGGCGACTACTTCCCGCCCTATCAACCGGCGGCGTTCAACATCATCACCTGGCATGACGAGACCGCCGCCCTCGAAGAGTTCAAGGCCTTCGAGTGATTTGCCGGGGATGACTGGCAAACGGGCGCTCTTCGCCGTATAATGCGGGCCGCGTCGCCGACAGCCGGCGCCGTGTAGTTCCGGTTCCGGAGGCTTCGATTGCGTCGGTTCGGCCTTTCCCAGCGCGTGATTCTCGGTTCCCTGCTCGTCTGCGTCCTGATGGTCGCGTTCATGGGAATCGCCCTGCGCCGCTTTTCGAGCGTCATCGATGCGACGGCGCATCTGCGGGTCGCCGACGACGTGCTCCTGGTCGGAAGCCAGGTGCAGAACGACCTGCTCGAACTGTTCCAGACGTCGGAGATTTTCGATCAATACATCTCGGACCAGACCTGGCGGCATTACTTCTCGTTCAGCCAGCGCGTCGACACCCTCCTGGACCGGGCCAAGGAACTGCGCCAGTTCCGCAAGCAGGGGGAGGAGTTCGCCGTGCTGGACCGGACGCGTCTCGAAATGGCCGAACTGCTCCAGAACGCGACCTACACGATCAACCCGAATTTCCCCGTCGGCGCCGTTTCTTCGGCAACGCTGCAACGGATCAAGGCCGCCCGGACGCGGCTCCACGAGCAGATCCGGGAACTGCTGAAGCAGGAACGCGAAAACCGGAAGGCCCTCGACGGGATCATGCGGCAACAAATCGAGTCGATGAGCCGGACGATGCTGTGGGTGGCCGCCCTAGTGCTTGCGGCCGGGCTGTTGTTCGCCTTCTACCTGCATCGGGCGGCGATGGCTCCGCTGCGCAGTCTCATGGACATCATGCGCACGTCCGGCGAGCCGGGAAAAGTCGCGTTTCTCGAGCCTGCCGGAGCCCCGGAAATGCGCGAGCTGATCGACTCGTTCAACCAGATGAACACGGCGATCGGAAGGCAGCAGAAGCGTCTCTCCTCGATGCTGCAGCTGGCGGTCACCGTCGCGCACGAAGTGCGGAACCCGGTGGCGGCGATCGGAACGGCCATTCAGGCGCTTCAGAACGGATATCCCGCCGACGGCCCCGACCGTGAGATCTTCGCCGAGATTCTGAAGGAGGTCTACCGGGTCAACGGCATCATTTCCGACCTGCTCGTCTTTGCCCGGCCCCGGTCTCTGAATCCGGAGCGGATGAAATGGTCAGAACTGATGGACGAGCTGAGAATCCTTCTGCGTTCCTGGCTGGAGGAGAGAAGAATAGTTATGAATATAGATATTCCGCCCGGACTGGACGAGGCGGTCGCGGACAGGAACCAGCTCCACCGCGCCCTGTTGAACCTGCTGACGAACGCGATCGATGCCGTCGACCGCGACGGGAGGATCGAAATCTTCGCGGAGGCTTGCCCGGCCGGCGTCAGAATCGTCGTCGAGGATTCCGGGCCGGGCATCCCGGCCGAACGTCTGGAGCGCATTTTCGACCCGTTCTTCACGACGAAGACGAAAGGCACGGGCCTCGGCCTCGCCATCGTTTCCGGCATCGTCGAGAGCCACGGCGGAACCGTCCGGGCGGCAACCGGGCGGCGTCTGACGGGGGCGCGTTTCGAACTCGAGCTGCCGCGGGAGGTGGCGCCCGCTTCCGTCGGGGGAACGCCTTCGCCTTCGGCAACCAGTTTTTCCGCGGCCGAGATCGGCTCGCCGGCCGCGACCGGGGCGGCCGGAACTGCCAGGGAAGGAGAAAACACGAATGCATGATCTGCTGCTGATCGACGACGAAAAACTGATTCTCTGGGGTCTCAAGCGCGACCTCGAACGCAGCGGATACCGGGTCTGGGCATACGCGAGCGCGGAAGAAGCTCTTCCCGTCGCGGAAAGACAGCGGTTCCACGCCGCGGTCGTCGACGTGCGCCTGCCAGGGATGCAGGGAACGGCGTTTCTGGAGCGGTTGAAGCAGATCGACCCCGACGTGCAGGTCATCATGGTCACGGCGTTCGCCGACGTCGAAACCGCCGTGACAGCGATCCGCACCGGAGCTTTCGACTTCATTCTCAAACCCTACACGCTTGAAAAAATACGACTCACGATACAAAACGCCATCGAGGCGGCGAGGCTCAAGAAGGTCGTCGCTTCTCTCGCCACGGAACGGGCTCAGCGCCAGCCGAAATACGCCGTCCTGGGCCGCTCGGCCAGAATGCAGGAAGTGATCGGCGCGATCGAACGCATCGGCAAGGCCGGGGCCGGCGTCGTCCTGCTCGGCGGCGAGAGCGGCACCGGCAAGGGACTCGCCGCGAACGCGCTTCATCAGATCGGGCCGCGGGCTTCGGGGCCCTTCATCGAGATCAACTGCGGGGCGATTCCCGAGAACCTGTTCGAATCCGAGCTGTTCGGTCACGAAAAAGGCGCGTTCACGGGCGCGGACGAGATGAAGAAGGGGCTGATGGAGGTTGCGGATGGGGGGACTCTGTTTCTCGACGAAGTTGGCGAAATGCCGCTTCCGATCCAGACGAAGTTTCTCAAGGCGCTCGAAGAGCAGACCGTCAGGCGGGTGGGAGGAAGCCGGCCGATCCAGGTCGACCTGAACATCATCGCCGCCACCAACCGTGATCTGTCACAGGCGGTCAGGGACGGCGCATTTCGCGAAGATCTGTTTTACCGCCTGAATGTCGTGCCGATTTTCCTGCCTCCGCTCCGGGAACGCCAGGGCGACGCCATGCTGCTCGCCGGACATTTTCTCGAAGTATACTCTGCAAAATATAAAAGAACGCTCAGCGGCTTCGCCGACGGCGCCCGCCAGCTCATTTCCACCTATCACTGGCCGGGAAACATTCGCGAGCTCAAGAACAGCATCGAGCGTGCCGTGATTCTCGAACCAGGTGACCAGATCACGGCGCCGAGCCTGGGCCTTGGTGCGCAAAACGGGACGGTTCCCGGGCCTGCTTCCCATACCATTCTCCAGGAAGTCGTCCCCATTCCCGAGGGGGGAATGGATCTCCAGGGGCATCTCGAAGAGATCGAGCGCCGCTACCTCGAAGACGCTCTCGCGAAATGTAAGGGAAACCAGTCCCAGACCGCCAAACTTCTCGGCATGACTCGGGATATTCTTCGGTACCGCCTCAAGAAATACGGTCTTGCCGATTCCTGATTCGAAAAGGCCTGGGGGCGGGTTGCATGTTCCCACCTCGCGAGGGGAACGGCGTGGGGAAAATACCCCAATGTTTCGGGAAATGCGGAAAATTACGCAGAAAAGGTGGGGAAAGATACGCTTTTCCCGAGGTGCCAAAACGAAGAAATCTGTGTACAAGCCAAAATCGATAGGTTGGCATCGGCTTTGCGATAACCAAGCTCGAGGTTGAACCTCAAAATATTCAAAGGAGATTTCAAAATAATGAAACGCGCACTGATTCTCTCTCTGATGGTTGCTTCCTTCGCTCTCCCGGTTTTCGCTCAGGACGCCGCCGCTCCGGCTCCGGCCGCTGACGCCGCTGTCGCCGCCCCCGCCGCTGACGCCGCCGCTCCGGCCCCCGCCGCCGAGCCCGCCGCTGCCCCGGCTCCCGTGAAGCTCGAAGGCGCTGTCGTCGTCGTGAAGGGTGAGAATGGCGCTCCCGATACCATCACCTTCAAGACCGCTGATGCCGAGCTGACCCTCCTCCCCGGCGACAAGCTCACCGAACTCCTGGCCGTCGAGAAGGTTGCCGAGAAGACCTTCGTCCTCGAGGGCGAGAAGGTTGCCGCCAAAGACGGGAAGTCCGAAGGCTTCATGATCAAGTCCTTCGAAGAGAAGAAGGCTGACGCCGCCGCTCCGGCCGCTGCTCCGGCCACCGAAGAGAAGAAGTAATTCTTCCCCCGGTTCTTCCGAATACATCGGAAACAAGGAACCCGGATCCCTCGCGGATCCGGGTTTTCTTGTTTCCGGCGATCACCTGCCGTACAATATCCATTATTCGACATCCAGAACAGCCGGAGGCAACCGATGGAAAACATGAGAGGCGCATACGAGCAGCAGCAGCTCAACGGGATCGAGGCGTGGGAAGCCCAACCCCCTTCGACGATGGCGAGAACGATGGGATTCATCGCGGCCCCTCTGGCCTGGGCGGCCCAGAAGATGATCCCCGAAGAAATCATGGAAAAAGCCATCGATGCCGCCCTGAAGGCCGCCGCCGCGGTTTCGGGAAGTGACGACCTGCTGACCGATGCGAAAAAGCTGGGTTTCGATGCCGCGTCGGTGCGCGATCTTGCCAAAGCCCCACTCCATGTTTCCGACGGGCTCGCCGAGAATGTGATCACCTGGGCGAAGGGACTGGCGGCGGCCGAGGGAGCCGTCACCGGCATGACCGGCCTGCCTGGCCTGACGGCGGATATCCCGGCTCTGCTCGTCCTCACGATCCGCACCATCAGACGCCTTGGTGCCTGCTACGGTTTCGACAGCGCCGAGGAGGCCGAACGCTCGTTCATCCTTCAGACGCTTCGCGCCGGGGCGGCAAACTCGATGGAAGACAAGAAAAGCGCCATCACCGGCGCCGCCGAGATCCGGACGGTCCTGGACGCCCCGGACACCGCCGTGTCGACCCGTGAGCAGGGCTCCATCCTCGGCCGTGAGGCTTTCGCCGCCGCCATCCGAAACGTGGCGAAACAGCTTTGCATCAACCTGACCCGCCGGAAAGCCGTGCAGGTCATTCCAGTCGTCGGGGGCGGCGTGGGCGCGGCGATGAACGTGATGTTCGTTTCCGACGTCGCCGAAGCCGCTTTCAGGCTCTACCAGAAGCGGCGGCTCGAGATACAGGCGGTCAGCACCTCCGCCGCCCTGGCGAAAAAATAGCAGCCGGAACCGCGTCCCCACTGCTCTGCGCGCTGGTTTTATGATATCCTTCCCCAATGAAGAGGCTGGCGGTATTTCTGGTCGTGGCCCTCGGCGTCCTGATCGGATGCATGGGCGGGGGCGGTGGGGGAGGCGGCGTTGCCGGCTCTTCCGGAACGCTCGGCCATATTTCGGGAAAACTGACGCTCCAGTCCGGTCTGGCCAGCGTTCATGCCTCGTCGACCCGTTCGCTCGCCTCGGTTCAACCAGGTGACGCCGTCGTTTTTCTCGAGGAAAACCCCTCGATAACCGCGGTGCCGGCCGCCGACGGCTCATATCGCATCGACGGCATCCCGTTCGGCAGATATTACGTCCTCGTCAGGGTCCGTTCCCTCGGCGGCAACACCTACAAGGTGCGCTCCCTCGGCCAGGCCGCGCTCACAGCCGACGCCCCGGCTGCCCAGGTCGATCTTTCGGTCGCCCCGGCCGACGTTGCCGACCGCCGTGCTCGGCTCCTGGTCTACACACCGGCCGGCCAGGCCGCAGCGAACTGCGCCGTGAGCGTCTGGGGCGAGCCGTTCGATCCGATGGGGAACGGTATATATCAGTCGCCATATATGCCGGCCGGCGGTGTTGGAAACATTTTCATCGAGCCGCCCGCGGGAACCGCGTGGGAGCGGGGCGTGCTCGCAATCCCGGACGGCACTTTCAGGAGCGATACCCAGGTCGTCATCGGCACGACCATGGTTCCGGCCGGAAGCACGAACCACCCTCCAGTCGTATGTCTGACCGCGCCTCTCCGCACGACCGAGGGAAACGGGGCCATTCCCCTTTCGGCGGCCGCGTCCGACCAGGACGGCGACTCTCTCGCGACCTCCTGGTTCTCCAGCGGCGGGAGCTTTTCGCAGGTCGCGAGTTTTTCGGCCACCTGGATCGCGCCCGCGGACGCCGCCTCCGCTACCGTCACCTTCGAGGCGAGAGAGACGTCCGGTTACGGCCCGTATCTCACCTCCAAGGCGCAGTTCGTCATCTACGTTTCGCCTCCCGGCAGTGCCGAAATCCCGGGCGAAATCACCCTGTACGCCCCCAGGAAGCTCGCGGAAATCACCGGGACGGCGACTGCGCAGATACAGGGCAATACGGATGCTAATTATATAGCGAGTATTACATGGCCTTCCGATGTCACCCCGGCCGTCTCGTGGACCGCCACGAAGGGAACGCCGACGTCGCATTCCGGAACGACGTTCGCCTGGCGCTCGCCGGCTATTTCCGCCGGAAGCGTGGATACGGCGGTCATCACCCTCGTCGTCTCGGACGCCACGACGCGAATTGAGCGCACGGTGTCCATTCTGATATCCTCACTCCCGGCGGCGCAGATCACGTCCCCGACCGAGTCGCAGTTCGAAGCCGGCTCGACGGTGGCGTTCAGGGGCGAGGCGAGGGATTACCAGGGGGTGTCGATTTCCGCCGCCAGCCTCACCTGGTATCTTGCGACGGGCTCTTCGGCCCTGCAGCCCGTGGCGAGGGGCACGCGCGATTTCTCCTGGGTATTCGTTTCACGCGGAGCCTACCAGATCGCTCTCCGTGCCGTCGACAGCAAGAACGTAGCGGCCACGGTGACGAAGGATATCACCGTCGTCAATGCCCGCCCCGTCGTCACCATATCGAGCCCGGCGGACCAAACCAGCTACCTCGAGAATGTGGCGGTGAACTTCGAGGGCAGCGCCGTCGATCTCGAAGACGGGGCGATCACCGCGAACGACGCGCTCGGCTGGAATTCGAGTATCGACGGATTCCTCGCATCGGGACCGAGTATCAGCCGGTCCGATCTGTCCGCAGGTTCTCACCACATCACCCTGTTCGCACGCGACTCCGAAGGCGGGATCGGCACGGCAAGTATAACGGTAAGAATAAATCTGCCGCCCGCGATGGATTTCACGCCGGCCGATGATGCGGCCTTTTTCAGCGGCCATACGATCGCCTTTCAGGGCGTCGGAACGGACACGAACGGCGCGGCGATTCTCCCGACCCGGATGACCTGGTTTCTCGACGACGCCCCGACTGCATGGCGGACGGGAATCGGCTCGTTCGACGTTCCGGATACCGCCCTCACGGCCGGAACCCATCGCGTCCGGCTCGAGGGGACCGGGGCGCTTTCCTCGATTGGAAGCGTGACCCATCGGTTCCACGTCCGCGTGACGCCGTCATCCATCACGAGCCCTGCTGACGAAACCCGCGTCGACATCGGAACGCCCGTGACCTTGACGGCGACCCCCTCGTCGATCGGCGCTCTGACGATGGAATGGTGGAGAAGCTGGGGCGGGGCGGGGGCCGAAAGAATCGGTGCTGACACGCCTCTCATCCATACGTTCCCGGCGGGCCGCCATACGATATCCTACGTGGGCACGGACAGTCAGGGAGTCGTCAGCGCCGACTCGGTGGACCTCATCGTCGAAAACCTTCCGCTGATGGCGTTCACGCCCCTGTCGGGAAGCGTCTTCTTCGTCGGCACCGCCATTCCGTTCCGCGGCGTCGGCACCGATTCCGACGGCCTCAGCCCGATGCCGGCGGGGCGCATGACCTGGTACATCGATTCGCGCGGGGATGCGCCCTGGAAAACGGCCACCGCGTCATTCGACCTGGTGTCCGGCGTCGAGGCCGCGGGCGCAAGGCGCGTCACGCTTGCCGGCCTGAGTCTTCTCGGAGGGGCGATCGGTTCGGTGTCGCATGATATCACGATCGAATACCCGCTTCCCGAGATCACCGCCCCGGCATCGGGGACGACGTTCGATCCGTCGGAGCAGCTCGTTCTCAACGGAGCGCCTGTGGCGGACGGGGCGATCCCGATGCAGTGGTGGCTCGATTACGACTCACCGGGACGGCGGTTGCTTGGAAACACGACGATGGTTTCGACGGATTCCCCTTCACTTGGATGGCATTACGTAAGCTATATAGGTACTGATACAGCAGGGATCGGGAACCGCGACGACATCATGGTCCTGGTCAGGGCCAAGCCTGGCCTCGCGATTACGCCACCGGACGGGACGTGCCTGTTCGGTGGAGATGGCATCAACCTGATCGGCATGGCCACGGAGGCCGTCACCCTGGCGCCCATTCCTTCCGGAAATCTGACCTGGTATCTCGACGGAACCTTCTGGAAGACCAACTCGCCGAATCTCGTCGCGCCGGCGGAGGTGGCGACGGGGCTACACCGTATCGGCCTCGTGGCGGTCGATTCCAGCGGCATTGCTTCAGCCGCGACGAGCTCCATCTATTTCGGGTATACCCTCCCGTCCATTCAGAGCCCGGCTTCGGGAACACAGTTCACCGGCGGTTCGAACGTCACGTTCAATGCCGTTCCGCCCTCGACGGACACGATCGCGATGCGGTGGTATGACGACGGCGTCGAGTTCGGCACCGGCGACTCGGTGTCGTATGCGCCTGCGATTGGGCTTCATACGATCTCCTACGCCGGCACTGATCGGCTGGGCCGTGGCGCGACGCACACCATCCAGATCCTCGTCGATGACCCGCCAACCGTCGCTCTCTCCTGGGGAAGCGGCGTCGCCGTGCAGAACGGCGACATCGTGTTCGGGGGACATGCCTACTCGATGATCGGAGCAGGCACGCAGAGCACGAACCTGCCGGTGCCTTCCGCGAATCTGAAGTGGTATCTCGACGGGGCTCCCTGGAAAACCGGCACAAACGTGAATATCGCTGCCGGCGAGCTTGCGACCGGCTCACATCGGATCGCCCTGTGGGCAACCGATGAGTTGGGACTGGAAGCCTCCGTCACTCGTACCATCTTCATCGGATACCCCGTGTCGGAGATCACCTCTCCGGCTTCAGGAACGCGCGTCGATACCGGTATCGATACCACATTCACGGCGGTTCCCGACTCGTCCGGCACCACGATCGTCATGAACTGGTATTGGGACGAGACGAACGCATTCGGAACCGGCGAATCGGCCACGACGAACGCCATCGCAAGCGGCCGGCGCACGATCACCTACGTCGGCACCGACAGCGCCGATTTTGAGAGCCTGAACAGCATGACGATTCTGGTGAATCGACTGCCGACCGCTACCGCGCTGATAGTGAGTCCTGCCCAGTATGCAACCGCGCCTGGCGATATTCCGATATTCATTGCCAGCCCCGGAATTCCGATCGTTCTGAATGCGACGGGAACGGATTACGAACTGGGAGGAATACAGCCTGCGGCAAGCCTCTCGTGGTATTTCCCTCCTGGAAATTTCAGAACCACGGGAGCGTCCCTCTCGTTGAATATCGAAAATCCTGGTACGCAGACGGTGGTCCTCACCTCGACGGACAACTTCGGCTCGGTAGCCACGACAACGATTCAATTCTGGGTCTGGGATGCGGAAATTTATGATAATTCCAGGATTTCTCGGGGACTCTCGAATCCGACGGGAATCGTCGGATATGACCTGGATACCGTGTTCGTCGCGAACGCCTCGAATTCTGAAATCGTCAAATTCAAGCGGGGCAGGCTGCTCACCGCAAGCGGCGATCTGATGCTCGAGCCCGATCCGGCGACGGTCTCTCAGAACCTGACAGCCGGTGGCTTATTAACGAACAGCCTGATAACCATCTCCGGTGCAGGTGATTCCGTTTATTCTCTGGAAATGGATATCGGTGCCGGAACGAGTCGGATAAAACGATTCGCTGCTGGCGATCTGGCGGAGAAAATGATCAAGCCGGCGAAAACATATCAATTTCCGCTTGGTGGCAGCGATGATCAGCTCGATCATCCAACCGACATGCAGATTGTGGGAAATGTCGATGCAGTGGAGGCTTCGGTATTCTATATCGCGGACCGTGCCAACGGGAGAGTCGTAAAATGGGATATTCCGAACGATGCATTCTACAGCAAGAAGACCGGGCTCAGCGCTCCTGCGGCCGTGCGGTTCAACGCCTCCGACCAGCGAGTCTACATTCTCGAACAGGGGCTTGGTCGAATTTCCGTGTATGACAAGGAACTCAACACTTCCTATACCAGTTACAATATTGGGGCTCCCGGTGCCTCGTTCTGCATCTCCGCGACGAAAATCTATGCCACCGATCCCGCAAGCGGGCAGATCGTCATGTTCGACATGAACGGCAATACGCTTTATCGGTTCGGCCGGCCAGGGACCCAGCTTGGCGAGTTCTCCGAGCCGTGGGGCATTGCCGTCATCGAGAACGACCTGTATGTGGTCGAACGGGGAAACAACCGCGTTCAGCGGATACGCGGAGGCAGCTGGTGACGGCTCAGTACAGGTCGAGCGATTTGGCGCCGGCGTAGACTCCGCCGGTGGTGCCGACCCAGATGCGCCGCTTCGAGCCGGGCGGCCCCTCGGACTGGGTGAAGCAGTTCACTGTAAGTTGCCCACCAAGGCCTGAACTGATCTTTGTCCAAGTTGCACCCGCGTCTTTTGATCGAAATAGGCCATCTTCAGCTCCGACAAAGAAATACGTAACATTTGTTGGATCAATCAGGGTGCCACGTGCGTTGATTCCTGTAACAACCCCAAGGGAAGTGAAACTCACTCCTTTGTTGATGCTTCTGAAGGCTCCGACCGAAGAAGACACAAGCATTGTCCAGGGACTATTGGGATCAACTGATATATCAGTAATAATTCCATTTGGCGGAGACAATGATTTCGAATTGTTGTCTACCAGCCAATATCCGTTAACGAAGCTACGAGATGCGCCTGTCTCAGTGTCGAAAACCGGCTGATTGGTTTGCCAAACGAGAGGACCAGTTCCTTTTTGAGCATTCTTGATATAGCCGAATTCGCCATTCTCTGTTCCGAAATAAAGTAGATTTGGATCAGAAAAAGAGAGGTTCAAAGATCTAATAGTCCCTGTATAGAGAAGCTCTGTATTATTGGGATACGCTTGCACTGGGACAGGTGGGCTTGCAAACGTATTTGTTCTTTCCACCATTTTGGTTGCGGTATAATAATCTTTAAGCCAAAATGTTTGTTTAACAGGTTGTTCTGTGTATGGTTGAAAAATTCGGTCGATTCCAAAGTCTTGTGTGATGTAAAGATAGTCGGGGTTATGCCGATCCCAAGCGATTCCTTTGGTGGCGCCCGAAGCGATGGAAATGACTTGAGAATAGTCTCTTATGCCGCCTCCGAGGATGAAAACACCATCTTCTGTTGCAGCCGCGATGTCGTGATTTGACGTGTTGATTGCAAGCGAATTTACTATATGACTTAAAGGTGTGATCAGGGCAGTCGAGGCAAGTCCGCTTTTATTCCAGGTAAATGTTGCTGCATCAGTTTCAACCGTGGAGTCGACACGAGCCCACCAGACGCCGTTTCCATTCGTGCCGGCAAATAGAAAATAATCTTCATTGGGTTGCCAAATTGGATCCGCAATCAGGCAGTATACAGGAATGTCGCGGCCTGCATCATTTTTCATGCCGTCTTTTCTAGGTTTCCAGAAATCTTGTAAGTCGATATATATTGATGCACTTCGAACTGATGTTGCTCCAGATTCAGAATATTGATTCTGTGAAGTTGCCCTAATTTCTATTTTGCTGACCGCTGGACGTGCATTGGGAGTTTTATAAGCACCTGTCAATGAATCAATAGTGCCATATGCCTCATTCCCTCCGGTGATTCCATTAACAGTCCATATCGGTGAGCTTTCGATGATTGTTGGCCCATTAGCAGAAGAGAGTGACCCCCTTTCGATGACGGCTGCGGTAAGTTGGATTGAGTCGCCCTCTAACATGAGAGTGAATGTTTTTCCTGAAATATTTTCTGCATTCGTCGTTGGTAGCGCGTTACGACCGATTATCATGTCTGTTAGGACATCGGGATCAACAGTTGAGGAGGAAATTCCAGTAGTTCCCGATGCTGTTCCCGAAGCAGTTTCCGTGGGTGTGGAAAGAAGCGTTGAGGCGGAAAAGACCAGACTCGAGTCGATGCCTGTTCCGGAAAAGCGGGCGTAGACGGTTTTTGTGCCGTCTCCGGAAGGAAGATTCCAGCGACGATACTGCGTGTAGCGCTCCCAATAGGAGACGGTGAACTCGGCGTCGTTGGCCACCTGCATTTTGTCTGCACCTGGATACAAGAGATTCAGGAGGACATTCGTGGAAGTGACTGCTGTGGCGCCGTTTTCGATCCATACGCCAAGATATCCTTCCTTGCCGGTAGCAAGAAAAATCGATGCGTTGAGGATCGGTGAGACGTTGCCGCTTGCATCGCGGAACTGGGCATACACGGTTTTCGTGCCGTCAGGACCTGACAGAGTGATGCTTTTGCTGGTGGCATACGTTTCGAGAAGAGCGTCAGACAGATCGGCCTTCTGGCCGACCCGCATCTGCGTCGCGCCGGAGGCTCGCAGGTAGACGGTGACGGCCGAACTGTGTGATTCATAAGCACCACTATTTATCGAGATGGAGAGGTTCGTCGGCGTGGCGCCCGAGGCTGTCCAGGTGCCGAGCCCAGAGCGGGTCACGCGCTGGCCGGAGGTGGTCTGCAGGTGGATCGTGAAGTCGTAATAGGTGTTCGATGCCAGCCCCGTCACCTCGATCGAATGAGAAGTCGCCGCGGACGCGGAAACCGTCGTCCTGAGCGTCGAAGCACCGTAGGAAATCTGGGAAACAGCGGCAGTGTTCGATTTGAACACGAGCCTGACGCTCGAGCTCGTGATGCGGTCGAAGTAGGCCTCCTTCACCGCCAGCAGCGATGTTTCCGGTACCTGGACGGGCTGGTCCGCGCCGATCTGGAGCCCCGTGGCGAAGAGCGTCTCGCTGTCTCCCGTCGTCGCCGTGAGGCTGTAGATGCCCGCCGCCAGGTTCTGGAATGAAAAGATGCCGGCGTTTCCGGTGTAGGTCGTCGCGACGGTGGTGCCGGCGGCGTTTTTCGCGACGACGGCGATTCCCCCATAGAGCTGTCGTTCGGCAAAATACACCTGGCCGGAAACCTGTGTGGCCACCGCCGGCTGGGTCGAAACGCCGCCGCCGCCCCCGGCTCCCAGACACCCCGAAACCGCGAGCGCCAGAGCCGCCATGACGGCGATCCACCTCAAGATCCTCATGCCCCGCATTTTACCAGATCGTCCCGAATCGTACAAGGGCTGAAGACATCATGGTTCAGTCTTGGAAAACAGCTTCACCACAGAGTCACGGAGGCACAGAGAAAATTTCACCCCAAAGACACAAAAACGACCGCACTATATCCGTCGGGGCGGTTCGCGACTGGCATGTTGGTTTCGTATCGAGAGCCGATCCGCAGATGGCACAGATGAAAACCTGAGAATTCCTTTTCCGGAGTTTCCGAACGCGTCACGATGCGCCCGAAAACCTCTGTGGCTCAGTGTCTCTGTGGTGCGTTGCGCTGTTTTTCAGGCGAGTTCGTCGTAGCGGCGCTTGAGGGCCTGGATGTCCTGCCACATTTCCCAGTTCGGGCTGCCCCGTTCGCGCGACTGGTTGCGGAGCAGATACGACGGGTGATACATGGGCATGCAGGGGATGCCGAAAATCGAATCGAACCATGTGCCGCGGATCTTCGTGATGCCGAGCACATCTGGGCCCAGCACGTATTTGCACGAGGTGTTGCCGAGCAGTCCGATCAGCTGGGGCTTGATGAGGGCAAGCTGGCGCCGCAGGAACGGCGTGCAGCATTTCATCTCATCGAGGGTCGGCGTGCGGTTGTCGGGGGGGCGGCACTTGAGAATGTTGCCGATGAACACTTCCTCGCGCCTGAATCCCGCGGCGGCGAGAATCTTGTCGAGATGCTGGCCGGCGCGGCCCACGAACGGGCGACCCGTCGCGTCCTCGTCGGCGCCCGGCGCCTCGCCGATCAGGATCAGACGAGCATGGGGGTTGCCTTCTCCCGGGACCGTGTTCGTGCGGGTCTCGCAGAGAGAACAGCGCCTGCATGCCGCGATATCTGCCCGAATCTTCTCGAACGAATCGTCTGTGTCCTGTGCCGCGGAAGAAACCTCGCTCACGCCCGAATCACTTGCATATGACGCCACCGCGTCGATGACATGGGGTGAATCCTGTATAATACTTGATGTGCTATTTTCGATGCCGGACAGGCTCGAGGATGCCTTGCCGGCTTCAATATCTGCCTGAGCCCAGGCAAAAAACGTTTCGGCCCAGCTCTTCTTCGTCGACGGCCGAGCCAGTTCGAAATCATACGGCGATTCCCGCCCAGGTGGGGTCAGGATCTCGAACAGATCGACGCTTGCCGGGGGCTGGCCGGCGCCGCCCTCTTTCTTTTTCCTGGCCATTACGCTTCGTCCTTCGAACTCGGGGAATCGGAGCGGAACACCTTGGTGA